>CANRNK010000007.1 GCA_947631985.1 uncultured Lachnospiraceae bacterium
TCAAAACTATATTTTGCCATGAAAAAACCGACCTCCCAATCGTTAGATTTTTAGTCTAACTTTTGGGGGTCGGTTCAGTTTTAAGGAAACTTAAACAGTCTTTTTTGTTAGGAATAAAGGGAAAAATCAGATCCTTTTTTTTCTCTGATATCCATTGCAATATTACAATCAGCCAGATGCTCATAATTTACTTCAAGCGCATAGAGTACATCAACGTGAATTCTCTTCTCTTCTTCTATCAAATCCACGCGTTCCGTTTCGATTCCGATTAAAATAGATCCATATGGGGTAACATAATTTGTCATATTTTTTCTATTTTCCTCAAATACCATATGTACATTCACCAGCCCATTTTTTGTCAGATGTAGCTCGTTCTCATTAAATTTGATAATGTTTTTGGTTGGCTGTTCAAATCCTTCTGTAATTTCTTCATACACAACATAATGAAAATTACTTTTCTTATAATAATCGCCAGCTGTAATTGTCTCAATTTTATTCTCATCAGTGCCTTCTTCAAACTGAAGTCCCCTGATTGAAATCAACACTTCTTTTGTCATATTTTTTTCCATACATTTCTGCCAGATTACCTGTCTGGCGCGTTAATATTCTTCTATATTAATTGTTTTCGCTGATAAGATTCCGTACTTCAGAATAGAGTTAGCAAAATTTCTAAATTTTTCTGCTGCATCACTTACAAAAAACTGATATTGATTGCCCCCAAGACCTGGTCTTGCATTACACAACAGATTTTCCTGCTCCAGCATTCTCTTCAGTTCCCAAGCTGTCTCGTAGGCTGGATTCACTAGTTTGACCTTTTCACCCATGATTCGGGCAATTGTAGATCTGATCAAAGGATAATGTGTGCATCCCAATATCAGGGTGTCAATATTGCAATCAATCAGAACAGACAAATACCTCATTGCAATCTCATCCGTAACTGGATCTTGTAAAAGTCCCTCTTCTACCAATGGAACGAACAGTGGACATGGCTTGCCAATCACCTCTACATTAGAATTAATCTGTTCCAGATAAGAGGGATAGATATTGGACCGGATCATTGCTTCGGTACCAATAACCCCTATTTTTCCATTTTTTGTTGTCTCCGAGGCTACTTTTGCACCAGGTTTCACAACGCCAATAATAGGTATTTTTATTTCTTTTTCTATTTCATCCAATGCCATTGCACTTGCAGTATTGCACGCAACAACAATCGCTTTTACATGTTGTGTGTTTAAAAAACGAATAATTTGTCTGGAATACTTGGTTACAGTTTCTTTTGATTTACTTCCATAAGGAACCCTTGCCGTATCTCCAAAATAGATGATACTCTCCTCCGGCAGTGCCCTCATAATTTCTCTGACAACGGTTAATCCACCAACTCCAGAATCAAATACACCGATTGGTGCACTATTTCCTGGAAAAGGTATATTTGTTTGCGACATAAGGATAGCCATACCTTTCTCGTTCTCATTCTTTTCATTATCTGATTTGCTGCATAATCGCTTTCTCCTGATTATCAATATGCAGTTTTACTGCCTCTGCAGCATGTTGATTGTTTTTTGATCGAAGACTTTCCAATATTTCTTTGTGCTCTTCTATCAGTCTTTGATGCGAAGCAACATCTTTGATATGTTCAAAACGATATCGATACATTTGCTCTGCAAGATTATTGACCATCTGATCTAATTTTTCATTACGGGATGCTTTCACAATAATATGATGTAAATCAACATCTGCCTGTGCCATAATCCGTGCATCCTTTGTACGGGTTGCCTCTTCAAATTTAGTGCATGCTTTTTCCAGTGCCTCTATTTCTTCTTCAGTAATTCTTTCACATGCAAGTTCAATTGCCAAAGCATCTAGTGCTTTTCTAACTTCAAGAACATCTTTTAGACTTTTTACTGTGATTTGAGACACCTCAGCACCTCTTCTCGGTATCATGGTCACAAGGCCTTCCAGCTCGAGCTTACGGATAGCTTCTCTAATTGGTGTTCTGCTAACGCCTAGACGATTTGCAAGATGAATTTCCATTAATCTTTCACCCGGCTTTAGCTCTCCTGTCAGAATTGCCTGTCTTAATGTCTTAAATACAACATCCCTCAGCGGAAGAAACTCATCCATATTTACTTGAAGCTTTACATTTTCTAATCTGTCATTCATTGTAACTCCCATTCCGACACACTTACCCCAGTGTAGTCAAAAAAACCTGTTTTGCCTTACCGCTTCCCCTTACGGCATGATAGGCTTTCTCAGCATCCCCCTGATTTACAAATATTCCAAAAACAGTAGGTCCACTTCCGCTCATAAGTGCATTGAGTCCACCCATTTGTATCATCATCTTTTTAATCTCGTCTATAACAGGGTATTTCTCTACTGTTACTGTTTCAAGAAGATTCCCCATTGTTTCAGCCATTTTCTTTAAGTCATTTTTTTGAATTGCTTCTTTCAAAGAATCGATGTCAGGATGTATGGTCTGCTCTGTCAGTTTTAGATTCTCGTACACATACTTGGTTGAAACATTTATTTCAGGCTTTGCAATGACAAGATAGCAAAATGGTGGCTTCTCAATCGGCGTCAGAATTTCTCCGATTCCCTCAGATAGTGCAGTTCCTCCGATGATACAATAGGGAACATCTGCGCCTACCCTGACTCCCATTTTCATCAACTCATCCATACCAATCTGTAACTCAAATAACTCGTTCATCGCTAAAAACGTGGCTGCTGCGTCTGTACTTCCACCTGCCATTCCTGCTGCAACTGGGATTTTTTTCTCCAGATGAATGTCAATTCCATCTATTTTTTCAGGATAGGTATCCTTCATAATTTTTGCCGCTTTATAAATCAAATTACTCTCGTCTGTCGGTATCTGTTCACAACCTGCGGACTCGCCTACTGAAATCCTGATTCCAGGAATCGATGACTTGGAAAATGTCAGGGTATCTGCAATCTCTACCGTCTGCATAATCATTTTTACCTCGTGATATCCATCCGCTCTTCTGCGAATTACATCCAGCCCCAGATTGATTTTTGCTTTTGCCTGCTTTGTAATCTGTTCCATCAACTTCCATCCTTTATTTGCATTTTGTATACATATAGGTAAAAATATTATATACAATCTTTTCATAAAATGCAATGAAGGGTTCTAAACTGCATACAAAAAGGATGGCCAATTGAATAGAACCATCCTTAAAATTTTCCTATCGTTTTCATTCATTATAAATGATGTATTGAATCTTTACTCAGTTTCCAGCGGAATAAATCTTTCAAACACTTTATCTGCTCCACATACATGCTTTGATCCATCTGGCTCCGTAATGATATAATCTCCTTCGCCGATAAACGTCCACCCTCGTCTGCTCTTAACATAGGGACATACAATATTGCCATCCGGTTTGCTTACTTTCACTAAGAAATCTGTTATAATCCAACCTTGGGTCACTACCTCACTCCATGATTCAAATCCGTCTTCCATTTTCTTTCCAATTTCATATTTTACAACATCTACTTCGAACTCTGCTCTTTTGCATCTCATAAGGTATTCCCCCTTGTCGCTTTTTTATATTATTTATTTCATAATGGATTCATTTATTGTATTGTTACTTATAAAGTATATCACATTTAACTGTTTAAGTATACGAATCATCTTTTTTTACAGTTTTCATCTTTTTATATTTGTTGTTATCTAATTTTATCTCATTAATAATGATATTATTTTCCCACAGTGGTTAATATTTTTAGGCAATGAACCGATATAAGTATAGAAGATTCGTTAAGGTATGATTCTATCCAAGGAGGGTGAATTATGAGTGTAAATGGAATTACAAGTGCAACCGCTACCGAGGCTTATTCCCAAACAACCTCAACAGCTAAAGGAAAACAAAAAGAAACCGAAAAAAATACTGCAAAAATTCAGGATGGTGTGATTTATGAACCCTCTTCTGATTCAAAAAAGGAAAACCCTAAAGTTTATAAGCAAGATTCCGCTTTAATTGAGAAGCTCAAGGCAGACGCGGATGCTCAGACAGCACAGTTACGTCAGCTGGTTGAACAGATGATTTCTAAACAGGGGAGTGCGTTAGGACAAACTGATTCTATTTGGAGTTTTCTTGCAAAAGGTGACTTTACCGTTGATGCCGAAACCAAAGCAAAGGCACAGGCTGATATCGCCGAAGATGGTTATTGGGGCGTAGAACAGACTTCCAATCGAATTCTTGATTTTGCAAAAGCATTATCGGGTGGTGATCCAGATATGATTGATAAAATGAAAAATGCCTTTGAAAAAGGATTTAAAGAAGCCACCAAGACCTGGGGAAAGGATCTTCCTTCTCTGAGTCAGGATACCTACAATGCCGTTATGGAAAAGTTTGATCAATGGGCTGGAGAAGGTACGACTGCTGACAAAGAATAAGATTGTTATTTTCTAAAATATTCAGATTCAATAAAATACACCTCAACTCTTAGTAATTTCCTAAGGATTGAGGTGTATTTATTAAATCTGAATTGTTACTCTACCGCTCCAATTAAATCGCTTATTTCTTTGACTCCATACTTCTTCATATAGGACTCTATGCCTTCTATCACTTCTATCGTTGTGTACGGATTTACAAAATTCATTGCACCTACGCATACAGCGCTTGCACCAGCCAGCATGAATTCAATTGCATCCTCTGCAGTTGCAATTCCGCCCATTCCAATAATTGGGATGGATACTGCTTTTGCGGCCTGATACACCATTCTGACAGCAACCGGTTTTATTGCCGGGCCTGATAAGCCTCCTGTTTTATTTGCTAATGCAAATTTTCTTTTATGGATATCAATTTTCATTCCGGTTATTGTATTAATCAGAGAAATTCCATCTGCACCTGCGGCTTCTGCAGCTCTTGCCATTTCTCCAATATCTGTTACATTTGGACTTAGCTTCATAATGACTGGTTGTTTTGCTTTTGCTTTGATTTCTTTCGTAATATGAAAAAGTGCCTCTGTGTTTTGTCCAAAGGCAATCGCGCCTTCCTTTATATTTGGACAGGAAACATTGATTTCTAGCATTCCTATTTTCGTATCTGCCATTCTTTCCACAACCTCGACATAGTCTTCAACTGTTTTTCCACACACATTGATTACGCTAACCGTATCATACTGGTTTAAAAAAGGTAGGTCTCTTTCTAAAAAAACATCAATTCCAGGATTCTGCAACCCGATTGCATTTAACATACCACCATATGTTTCTGCGACCCTTGGCGTTGGATTTCCTACCCAGGGAATATTAGATACTCCTTTTGTGATTAATCCACCCAACCTGTTCAAATCAACAAATTCACCATACTCCATTCCTGATCCAAACGTACCCGATGCCGTCATGACAGGATTCTTAAGTGTTATTCCCGCTATTGTAATCTTCGTATTAATCAAATCTCCACCTCCGTCGCATCGAAAACAGGTCCATCTGCACAAATTCTGGTGTTATGGACATGAGAATGGTGGTCTACTTTTTTCGTCTTACATACACAACCAAGGCATGCACCGACACCGCATGCCATTTTTTCCTCAAGTGAGAGATAGGCTTCTATCTCCTCTTCCTGTGCAAACTGTTTAATCGCTTTCAACATTGGTAAGGGACCACAGGAAAAAATGAGATCCGCTTTGATTTCATTTTCCTTCATTGCATCCATTACATTACCATGGGTTCCAACACTTCCATCTTCCGTTGCAATAAACACAGTTCCATATTTTTTCATATCCTCTAGCAGAAAAAGATTCTGATCTCGGTATCCAACTACAAACGTAACTTCTCCCTGTGTATCCTTTGCTGCCTGAAGCATGGGTGGAATCCCTATTCCGCCAGCAATCATTAACGTTTTTTTCCCTTTGGTCTTATCAATTGGAAATCCATTCCCCAGATTTCCCAAAATGGAAATCTCTTCTCCCTGCTGATAACGAGAGAACTCCATGGTTCCCACTCCTTGAACACGGTACACAAGTCTGATTCTTTGTTTCATGCGATCAATTTCACAGATACTAATTGGTCTTGGTAAAAGCGTCGATTTATCTTTTGGGTAGATACTGATAAACTGTCCTGCTTTTGCGTTTCCAGCTAAGTCTGTCTTAACCCACAGGTCAAAAATACCTGGTGCGATTTCTCTTTGAAGAGAGACGATTGCCGTTTCTTTCTTTTTCAGGTTGCCCTTTGTTTCCTCTGCTTGTGACATTACATCCTCCTACCATCATACACAATTTCACCTCTACAGATTGTGTAGCAAACTTTTCCCTTTAGTGCGACTCCAAAAAACGGAGTGTTTTCAGATTTTGAAGCCGACTTCCTCATTTGAAATACTTCGTTTTCTGAAAAAATAACCAAATCAGCGGGGCCCCCTTCTGCCAGAAATCCCGCCTTCAACCCATAGAGTCTGGCTGGATTCCATGTCATTCTTGCAAGAAAATCCAACATTGGCATATTTGCTTCCTGCACCAGTTTTGTAATCCCCAATGGAAGTGCTGTTTCTAACCCCGTGATACCACTTGGAGCCTCTTTGAACTCCCGTTCTTTTTCTTCCTTGGAATGTGGTGCATGATCTGTTGCAATGATATCGATCGTACCATCTTTAATTCCTTCTATAATTGCCAGTCTGTCCTCTTCCTGCCTTAATGGTGGATTCATTTTTGCGTTAGTTCCATACTGTAACACATCCTCCTCAGTAAGTGCAAAGTGATGTGGTGTTGCTTCTGCATGAAGAAATGGATTCGTTTTTTTTGACTCTCTGATAAGCCCAACGGCCTCTTTTGTGCTGATGTGTTGTAAATTCACCTTTGCATCGATACCATTAGCGATATGAATGTCTCTTTTAACCATATTAACTTCAGCTTCTCTTGAAGAACCCTTTAGTCCCATTTTTTTTGCGACTTCCCCGGCATTGATTCCATTTTCCACAATATATTCCGGATCTTCTTCATGCAGACTAATTGGTTTTTTCAAACTTGCAGCCATTTCAAGCGCATTTTTCAGCAAGCCTTCCTCCATAATTGGAGTCCCATCGTCTGTAAAACCTACTGCCCCTAGTTCAGACAATTCCTGCATTGATGTAAGCTCTACTCCTGCCATTCCCTTTGTAACACACGCACAAGTATGGATACGAATTGGGCTTTTCGTCGCTTTATTCATAACGTATTCCAATGTTTCTGCTGTATCCACTGGTGGCTTGGTATTTGCCATGAGAACGACAGACGTAAATCCTCCAGCCGCAGCTGCCGCGCTACCACTTTCAATATCTTCTTTGTAAGTCAGTCCTGGATCTCTAAAATGAACATGGATATCTACAAGTCCTGGTGCCACGATTAGACCATCGGCATGAATTGTATGTTCGGGCTTTTGCTTCAGTCTCTCCCATAGCCTTTTTCCTATTTTAATAATTTTTCCATTATGTATCAGTACATCTTGCTTTTCAGCAGTCTGACTCTTTGGATCTATTACAAACCCATTCCGGATTAACAACATAATTGTACCTTCCACTTTCTGTGTTTCGTATTTTCATTATTGTACTATACATTTTTTCGCATGACTACCTTTTTTCCTGTATCACCTTTTATCCTGTATTGCTTTTCGGATATCTCTTCGTTATAATGTAATTGGTTTTGCCAAATACTGATCACAATAACTCTCATAAAGGATGGGTTCTTATGCTAAAATTTATTTTAACTGCATGTTTTATAGGTTTATTTTTAATCTTTAGTATCCCGCTTTTACTCCTTGAGTGGATTCTAGGGAAAACAAATCAGGAATGGAAGGATAAAAGTTCCCTTGCGATAGTGAACTGGGCCTTCAGAGTATGCCTCTTTTTATCGGGTGTTAAGCTAACTGTTTTGGGTGAGGAAAATATACCGAAAGACGAAGCGGTTTTATATGTTGGAAATCACAGAAGTTACTTTGATGTCCTTCTTACTTATGTTCGTGTCCCAAGACCATGCGGATATGTTGCAAAAAAAGAAATGCTTCGTTACCCCCTTTTATCACATTGGATGAAAAACTTACACTGTCAGTTCTTGGACCGGGATAATCTGAAAGAGGGTGTAAAAACTATTCTTTCTTCTATTGAAACTGTAAAATCCGGAATTTCCATTTGCATTTTTCCTGAGGGAACCAGGAACAAAGTAAATGATACTTTTCTCCCATTTCATCAGGGTAGCTTCAAGATAGCCGAAAAATCAGGTTGTGCCATTATTCCAATCTCAATTAATAATGCTGCTGCTATTTTCGAAGATCACTTTCCTAAAATTAAGAAAGCGCATGTTGTTATAGAATATGGGAAACCTATACGAATGACAACCATGGAGAAAGAGGAGAAAAAGGTCATTGCAGATCTTACATTACAGGAAATCAAAACAATGTACGAGAAAAACAAAGCTCTCGTAACCTTTTATTAGTGAAACCTGCTATTAAAAGTTTCTTTCATAAGAGGCAAATAAAAACTCCCTTCCGTAAGACAAGTAATTGTATTTTACATGTCTGTCCAGAAGGGAGCTTTTTATTCCGTAATTCTATCTGATATTTTCAGAGTACCTTGCTTAAGAAATTTTTTAATCTTTCCGATTCTGGATGCTCAAAAAACTGACCCGGTTCGTTTTCTTCCATTATTTTACCATCTGCCATAAAAATGACTCTGGTTGCAACTTCTTTTGCAAATCCCATTTCATGGGTGACAACAACCATTGTCATCTTCTCTTCAGCAAGATCACGCATAACTGCAAGTACTTCTCCTACCATCTCTGGATCTAACGCTGAGGTTGGCTCGTCAAAAAGCATCACATCTGGCTTCATACAAAGGGCCCTGACAATCGCAATTCTTTGCTTCTGTCCACCCGACAACTGGCTCGGATATGCCTGTGCTCTGTCGGCTAGTCCAACCCTCTCAAGCAAACGCATCGCTTCTGCTTCTGCCGCTTCTTTGGTCTTGTTTTGCAATTTTTGCGGGCCAATGGTCAGATTTTTTAGAATTGTCATATGTGGAAATAAGTTGAATTGTTGAAACACCATCCCCATTTTCTGACGATGCAGATCAATATCACACTTTTCATCTGTAATATCAATTCCTTCAAATAGGATCTTCCCACCAGTTGATTCTTCAAGTCTATTAAGACACCTTAAAAAAGTACTTTTTCCCGAACCAGAAGGTCCTATTACAAATACAACATCCCCTTCGTAGATCTTAACCGAAATATCATCAAGAGCCTTTAAATCATGAAACTTTTTTGTTAAATTCATTACTTCTATTAATGGGGTTTTTCCTAATTCAGTGTTCACTATTACGAAGCCTCCTCTCTAGTTGCTTAACAAAGTAATTAAATAACATAACCATAAGCAAATAGATTACAGCAACTGCAATCAGTGGCATAAATGCATCATATGTCCTACTTCTGATGATATCTCCACCCTTCGTCAGATCCTGTAGTGCAATATACCCTGCTACAGAGGTTTCTTTTAGCAGTACAATGAATTCATTTGCAAGCGCTGGAAGTACATTTTTCAACGCCTGAGGTAGAATGATATAAATCATAGTTCTAAAATAACTAAATCCCAGACTTCTTCCTGCTTCAAATTGACCCTGATCAACGGACATAATTCCGCCTCTGATAATCTCAGCTACATATGCACCAGAGTTAAATCCAAATGCAATAACAGCGACCAGCACTTTATCAATGTTCACACTACCGAATATGACAAAGTAGGTAATCAGAAGCTGGACCACAACAGGGGTTCCTCTAATGACTGTTAAATAAAGGTTACAGAAGAAGTTAAGAAGTTTAAGCTTGCCCGTTTTATCATACGTCGAGCGCACCATTGCTACTAAGAAACCCAGAAAAATACCGAGGATAACCGCAAAAAAAGTGACTTGTAACGTGACAAATAAACCGTCAGCTATATATTTCCATCTTTCCTCTTCTATAAAATTATGTAAAAAAGAATTCATCAACTTCTCAAACATAGTAATACCATTCCTATCTTCACACTAGCTCCCACTAACAAACTTGTATCTATTTACTCTATTCCGCATTAATATACTTTGCTTTGATTTCGTCAAGTTTTCCAGATTCCTGAAGTGTTGCAAGTGCTGTATTGATTTTTTCAAGAAGTTCTGAGTTCTCTTTTGCAATACAAATAGCGTAATCTTCTACAGTAAACTCTTCATCTACAACTTTTAATCCTTCATTCTGCTCTACGAATACTTTTGCAGGTTCACGATCTATGATAACTGCATCCACTTTTCCCTGTGTGAGTGCCTGAACCGCTTCAAACCCTTTGTTATAACGTTCAATGGTTGCATCTTCAATATCTTCTGCGTACAGATCTCCCGTTGTTCCAAGCTGAACCCCGATTGTTTTTCCTGCAAGTGCATCCGGTGTTGCAATCTCACTGTCCGTTTTAACGATAATAACCTGAGCTGCCTGTGTGTAAGGATCAGAGAAATTGACTGTTACAAGACGATCTTCTGTTACTGTCATTCCCGCTACTCCGATATCCGCTTTTCCAGACTGCACAGCTGCGATAATCGAATCAAATTGCATATCCTCAATTACAAGCTCCATGCCTAATTCTTCTGCAATTGCTGCTGCGATGTCTGCATCAATTCCTACAATCTGGTCACCTTCACGATATTCGTATGGTGGAAATTCTGCATTGGTAGCCATAACGAGTTGACCACCTTCTTCTGTTGCTGCTTCTTCTGTTGCTACGGCTTCAGTTGTTGCCTCTTCCGTTACTTCTTTGCTTCCACATGCTGTCATTGATAATACCATTGCTGACAGTAATGTCATTGCGATTATTTTTTTCATTTTTTCTCCCATCTGCGACTTTTTGTCACTTAAAAATCAAGGACGTGAATCTTATTCATTCAACTTTTCCTCTCATTTTGTTCTTATCTTACATAAAAAAAAGAAAAGTATGCTCTCATTAGCTTCTTTTCCTTTAAAATTTATCATTCAATGTGATTTGTGTCAACTGTTTCATGCATATTTATGCAGTATATTCTTTTCCGTATAAATTTTTTTTAAACCGTGCGCACTGCTTCGAATAAAAATCCATCCGCGTTATCTTTGTAGTAAGCTCCGCCAGGCACCCTCACGGCACACAAAATATTCTGTTTATAGCTGCTGCATTCCTGCCCTGACTCGTTTCACAGACTTCTGTTGCGCAAGACCCAAACTTCAACACCACTTGCAAAGGTCAGCCAGACAGACCCAAACCCTCCACAATGCATCACCCCTACTATAGCGGATTGTAGGTACAAGGAGCCGCTACTTCCCCGGCTGCACGGTTTTTAAAGTATACCTTTTTTTATTCTGTTTGTCAAATTTCAGCTCTTGTTTTTTCAGCTTTTTTCTCTTTATTTTTTTCTCTGAGTTGCTTGAAAAACAGAGTCAAAACCTCCGAACATTCCTCTTCCATCACACCTCTTCGAACAATAGCCTGATGATTAAACTGTTCCATTTGCAGGATATTAAGAACGGATCCTCCGCATCCAGCTTTGGGATTCATACTGCCCATCACCACTTCCTTAATTCTTGACTGTATAATGGCTCCCGCACACATTTGGCAGGGCTCAAGTGTAACATAGAGCGTGCACTCCTCAAGTCTCCAGTCACCCATTTTTTTTGAGGCTTTATTAATTGCGCTGATTTCAGCGTGTGCCAACGTGTTTTTATCGGTGTTTCGTCTATTATATCCACGCCCAATAATTTTATCCTGATATACAATCACACATCCAATTGGAACTTCCCCAATCATAGCTGCCTTTTTTGCAAGCTTAATTGCTTCTGTCATATATTTATGGTCTCTTTCCATTTCTTCCTTCAACAAACATGCCCCTCTTTCTTTTTCTAACTTAGTTTTGCCTGATACTATAGATTGTGTTATTCTAAAATCGTATTATCGATTCCAAAATCAATTCCCCATACTATGAAATAGTTACAATGACTCTCTCCCTATAGCTTATCAGAAAGACTTGGTGCCTTTTATGCAGATTCATGGACTGAATAAAACAACATTATTAGACTATCCTGGCCATATCGCAGCAACAATTTTTACCGGTGGCTGCAATTTCCGTTGCCCATTCTGCCATAACGCAAGCCTTGTCATTAATCCTGCTTCTTCGCCATTAATTCCTTCCTCAGAGATTCTTGCTTTTTTGGAAAAAAGAAAAAATATACTGAGTGGTGTTTGCATCACGGGTGGTGAACCCACATTACAACCTGATTTAAGTATGTTTTTATTTGAAATTAAAAAGATGGGTTACTTAATTAAGCTAGATACAAATGGGACAAATCCTGACATGATAACAACCCTCTTTCAAAAAGGGTTGTTGGATTATGTTGCTATGGATATAAAATCTTCTAAAAATGGGTATTATGACGCTACTGGGGTTACAACAGTTGACTTACAGTCAGTTGAAAGTTCTATTCATTTTCTGATGTCAGCCACTATAAATTATGAATTTCGAACAACCCTTGTGGAAGAACTCCACACTGATGAAGAAATACTTTCGATTGGTCATTGGATCAAAGGAGCAAAGGCATACTATTTACAGCCCTATAAGGACAGTCCAGATACAATCCGCCGAGGATATCATACCCCATCTCTAGAAGCAATTAACCGATTTGTTTCTCTTCTTCAACCTTTTGTTCCCAGTGTCAAAGTTCGAGGGATAGAATAGAAAATCAGAATCATTATTCCAGACTGTCAAGATAGTTCATATAGTTTACAACCATGAGTGCTATTTTCAGAGTAAGAGCATCATCAAATGTTCTAATATCAAGGCCTGTTCTCTTTTCAAGCTTTTCAATTCTATACACTAATGTATTTCTATGAACAAAAAGCTGTCTGGATGTCTCTGATACATTAAGATTATTCTCAAAAAACTTGTGAATCGTAATAATTGTTTCTTCATCTATATCCGTTGGCAAATTATCTCCAAATATCTCCTGAATAAAAATCCGACACAGATTAATGGGAAGCTGATAGATTAATCTTCCAATTCCAAGTGTTTTATATGCCATTACACTCTTTTCAATATAAAATATCTTACCAACATCTAATGCCATTTTAGCTTCTTTAAATGATTTTGATACTTCTCTCAGTTCATTAACAATCGAACCATACGAAACTTTTACTGCTATCATTGCCTCTGTACTCATCATATCAACAATTGTGCTTGCTATTCCTTCTAGTTCTTCGTATTCCACATTTGCCGGAAGCGCTTTGATTAGAATAATATTTCTTTCATCAACTGCGGTCACATAATCTCCCGAATGGCTTGAATAGAGACTCTTCAACATTTCCATCGTATCACTATCTTTGTCAGATTTTGTTTCTATTATAAATACAGCTCTCTTTATTTCATCCACAATGTGTAATTTTTTTGCCCGGTTATAGATATCGACAAGCAATAAATTGTCAAGAATAAGATTTTGAAAAAAGCTATTTTTATCAAACTTTTCTTTGTATGCTACGATCAGGTTCTGAATCTGAGATACGGCCACTTTTCCAATAATATAGGCATCTTCGTTTCTTCCTTTTGCGATCAGAACATATGCCACTTCACCCTCATCAAGAATTTTCAGGAGATGATTGCCCGAAATAATCTGGCTGTCTGCTGGTGACTCTGCAAAATTCAGAATCAGACTAGTTTCCAACTCCATTTTTTCGGTTGTTGATGCAATTACAATACCGTCTAAGTCCATAATACTAAACTCAACTTTCGTGATTGCATTTAACTCCTCTACACTATTCTGAATAATCTGGTTTGATATCATATTTGCCTCCCTGAATCAACTACATTTCTTTACTCTCTGGTTATTTTTATGATAGAACATTTTATTTGAAATCGCAATCAAAATTATGAAAGCAATTCTTATAAAAAAGAAAGGAGATGCTTTTGCATCTCCTAATTATTAAATATAAATAAGATAACCAATTATTACAAATTATATCATTAATTTGTAATAACCTGTTCTGTTTCCTTGTCAAATACATGGATTTTTTCTACATCAATCGCAAATTTAACAACGTCACCTGGTCTTGCTGTTGTACGTGGATCAACTCTTGCAGTCATAGGGAATTTTTCTAATTCAAAATACAGGTAAACTTCTGCACCAAGTAATTCATATACTTTAATTGTTGATTCAAACACGCTCTGTGGTGAAGTCTCAATAAACATTTCTGAATCATATACGTCTTCTGGACGAATACCAAATACTACTGTCTTTCCAACATATCCGCCTTCAATCAGTTTCTTTGATTTTGCTGGTGGAAGAGCGATTCTATTTCCGGCTGTGTTCAACACAACTAAATCATCTTTTTGCTCTACTACTGCATCAAGGAAGTTCATCTGAGGTGAACCCATAAATCCTGCAACAAAAAGATTTTTTGGCTTCTCATACAGGTTCTGTGGTGTATCAACCTGCTGAACAAGACCATCTTTCATAACGACGATTCTGGTTCCAAGTGTCATAGCCTCTGTCTGATCATGTGTTACGTAAATGATGGTTGTACCGAGTCTCTGGTGTAACCTAGCGATTTCGATACGCATCTGAACTCTTAATTTAGCATCCAGGTTTGATAAAGGTTCATCCATAAGAAATACTTTTGGATTACGTACAATTGCACGTCCCATAGCAACACGCTGTCTCTGTCCGCCTGATAAAGCTTTTGGCTTACGGTCAAGTAGTGAAGTCAAGTCAAGAATCTGAGCTGCTTCTCTAACCATTTTGTCAATCTCTTCTTTTGGAACTTTTCTTAATTTAAGACCAAATGCCATGTTGTCATATACTGTCATATGTGGATATAACGCATAATTCTGAAATACCATAGCGATATCTCTGTCTTTTGGTTCTACGTCATTCACGATTCTGTCACCAATTCTCAATTCACCTGAAGTAATGTCTTCAAGTCCTGCAATCATACGAAGTGTAGTAGATTTACCACATCCTGATGGTCCAACAAAAATGATAAATTCCTTGTCGTTAATATCAAGGCTAAAATCTTTAACTGCTTCAAATCCGTTAGGATAAACTTTACAGATGTTCTTTAATGATACACTTGCCATTTTATTTGCCTCCTGAAATAATATTACAGCATTCATAAACTGTTACTAAACTAAGTATAGCGAATCAGTTTTTAAAATGCTATGCTACTATTCCACAAATTTTTTAGTTTCGATTGTAAAAAATGCTTATTTTTATTTGTTACATTTTATTACATATGCATTATTGACAGTTTTTATTTTTATTTATATACAGATTGTCTAGTGAAGATCTTCTTCTTCCCCATTTGATTCCAAATCAGATTCCAGACCAAGCTCAAGTTTTTTAAAAATTCCAACAAACAACAGGGAAGACAAATATGCCGGAAGTGTAAGTCCAAGTAAAAACAAAATCGGAAAAAGTGCCTGCGAAAAATAAACTGCAACTGGTAATGCAAGGTTAATTGCTATCATTACTATTGTTTTAGGTAAATTACTGATGCTTAATAGAAAGGAATTTTTGATTGTATTTTTGATAGAATTATCATATCTGGCAAGCACAGGAAACAGATATAAAAAAGTACAATATAAGAGAAGCATAACAGCCGTCAATGCCACAGGAAGTGCTTTAGGAAACACAATTCCAGAATAATTCACAATTCTATAATCTCCATAAAATAAGATTGCCAATAAAAGAATCCCACCCCAGATGATTGTAGCCTGTTTAAAATTTTTCTTGAACGCTTGAAAAAAATTACGTGAAATATATCCTTCTTCTTTGTTCACCATCTTAATCGTAACTGTATACATTGCAGTCAGAGATGCCCCTGCCGTAATAATTGGAATACAGCATAGAAAGGTCAGTACATTCAGCCACACTAAATCAGCTACCTTACTTAAAAACAACATCAAGGGACCTTCATTATCAAAAAATTTGTTCATTTCCATTCTCCATTCTAGTCTTTCCAAAATAAGTTATATTCAATACAATTCATCCTTTCAGATGAGAAATCGCATTTTGGTACTGTACTTCTAATTTTTGGTTCATTTCTATTAAATGTTCAGATTTCAGGAGTACTTTATCCATAATAGCATCATAATTATCTGTAAAAATCGCTACCACTCTTCTATTAAAGTGTCCCGCTTTCAACTCGTCAGCCAAAGATTTCAGAATCGCACTTTTGTCCATAGGTCCTCTATAAGGACGTATACTTAACATTGCGGTTACCGAATCCGCCAATTGTAAGATTCTCTGAGGATCATTCATAGCTTTATCCTTCAGGCCTTTTGGATACCCACTTCCGTCAGCCCTCTCATGGTGAGTTGCTGCTATTTGTGCAACGGATTCCTTGAGTCTTACTTTTAAAATCTTCTCTTCAATCTCAATATGCTTTCTGATGATACTAGTTTCTTCCGGTGTAAGTTGTCTGTCAAGATCCATAATTTCTTTGGGAATTGCCAACATCCCAATATCATGAGTTAAAACTCCATAATATAGATTTGCCATTTCTTCTCCCGTCAGATGCATTTTCTTGCCCATTTCCTCTGCTATACAACTGCAAATCAATGTTTCCATAACTGTTTTATCATTTTTCAGACCTTTACACTGCATCAGCATATCCAGGTATTTTTTTTTGTCTTCATTATTAAACATAATAAAATCAAATAATTCGTCCAGCTCTCTCCGAAATGATTTATCATTTAATTTTTCAATAATAGGAGTTTTTTCCATTGCTTTTTCTAATAAAAATAACGCTTTTGAAGTATAACGGGTCCCTTCATGTTTTTTTAACATATCAAACTGAAAAGAGTCTCCTAGTGATTTATGATAGATATCCAATCTGTCCGCCAAATAAATATAGGATGCAATCGGAAGAAGCGGGTAATCATTCTCTTGATAATCCTCGCAGTTCAAATGGTGGTATAATAAAACCTTTGATTCCTTATTAAGGGGGGAAAGATATTTGAGAAACAAATACCCATAGATTGAATGCGCCATATAGTTTTTTGTTTCAAATTGAATCATATCATCGATGTCTTCTGTTTTGTACGCACCCATGTCATGAATCATTGCTAGAAATGCAAAATCTGCCATTTCAAAGAGCTCATAACTTCCCTCTGCTTCAAGCATTTTATAGACAATATAGGCTGTTCTTTCACCATGCTCCATTAAAGACCTCTCTAGTAACTTCAGGGTATCGCAGATCAGAAGAACAATATTCTTACTGCTTATATATTCCATTTTCGTAACCATACCTTTCTCTTAGTCCAACCTTTTCTCATCATAGGAAAAGCATCTTGAACATAATCTCCTTGAAGCGCTTTTACAAATACAGTTCCATTGGAGTAAAACGAATTCCACCTGAGAGTTGCTCAAATCCAATATCCCGAAAACCTATTTTTCGATAAAAATCAAGCGCATATGGTGAAGAATTCACTGTAATTCTAGTGATTCCCTCTTCCGATAATAAATATTGAACCATTTCCTCAATTAACCTTTTACCAAGCCCTCTTTTATGAACATTCTCGGCAACAAACAGCAACGAAATGTGGGAAGAATCTCTAACTGAAATCACACCTACAATTTGCTTTTCCTCTAATGCAACCATCACCCTATAATATCCTTTTTCAAACATGCGAAACAAGGTGTGATCCGTAATAAAATCATTGAAGTTCTTAATTCCCTCTCTTGAATAGTCCGGTGCTTCAAATCTCAGAAATGTTTTCCATACCAATGCAATAATTTCATTCCACTCATCTTTGTAAGCAAATCTGATTCTATAAGGTGCGTCATTTTCATTCCACTTCATCTTTCAACCTCTATCACTATTGTATGAGTTATTATACTCCTTATAAAGTGAATTCTCTACCCTTATTTCGTAAAGCATTCCTAAAAAAAGTCTGAAGAAAAGACAACTAGATCTTTTTTCTTCAGACTGCATTTTTAAGTGATTAGTTAAAAAGATTACTAAAGAAATTACTAACTGAGGTCTTAACGCGATCAACAAAATTACCAACCGCATTTTTAACTGCATTTTCTGCTACTTCTTTTAACGCATTTTCTGGCTCGGCAAGAATTTGATCTCCAAATTTATCATATAAGTCTTTTGCCTGGCTAAGAAGCATTTCCGGATCAATTCCCAATTTCTCTATTTTATTCATCAGATTAATAATCTTTAAAATATCCTCCTCTGATAAATCAACTCCAAACTTTGTTTCTCCTTCTATGATGGCATTTCTAATATCCTCTTCCGACTCAAGTTCCCCTGCTGCAAGCTTTCCCTTAATATAAGCAATGAGTTCTTCTACTTTTTCATCATCCGCTGATTTTGTAATGGATGCAATTTCACCAGTAGCAACCAATTCGTTCAATGCTGTATCCAATGTTTGTTCTGAGACAACCTCTCCTGACATCTCCTCATAAGCTCGGATTGCTCCTATCAGTCCTGCAGTTCCAGAGATAGGAGTTGGCCCTGCAACAAGAATCTGGGCATCTTCCACCCCCGCTGTTAACAATGCATTTCGGTACATTCCAGTTGTACAATAGGTTATATTCTTCGTTGTAACAACGACTCCATGACCACTTTCTGCTCTTCTTACCAGAACGCTGGACAGCGATTTTGTTCCAATAACGGAAGCATCTACATAATCTCCTAGATATTGATGTTCTTCTTCATTTGTCACTGTTATGGTCACAGCATTTGCAAGTTCTTCTTCAGATAATCCAAAAATCTGAATCACCTCTTGTTTTTGTTGTTGTGTTAGATCAGCACCAAATGCAATAAATGGCCTCATGTCAATTTCCGACTCTGTATCTTTTGATGCGGTGGCCTGTTCTACTTCTGCTGCAAACGCCTGCATTCCACTTAGCATAGTCAATATGACTAAAACAAATAGGTACTTTTTAATTTTTTTCATTTTTCTAACCTTATTCTTATCCTATTTTCGAGAAAATCCACTCATAGATATCTCTGTATACAGTAGCTCTATCTCGTTCATTTAATATTTCGTGACGCATTCCTTCATATAATTTCAATTTAACATTAATTATTCCGGCATCTTTATATTCTTGATAAACATGTCTGACTCCCTCTCCATATGCTCCAGTTGGATCTTCTGTACCAGAGAGTATGAGAATTGGAAGAAATGGTGGGATTTTTTTGATTTCTTCTTTATTTAATAGTTGATACAATAATTTGCTTAATGTATCAAACCCATTTAGTGTAAAAGTAAATCCACATTCAGAATCATTCATATAACGCTCGACAACTTTTTTATCCGTAGAAAGCCAGTCAAACATTGTCTCCTTCGGGACAATTTTCTGATTGAAATTTCCGAAAGCCATTCGATTTACAAATTCACTCCTGTGTTTCCAACCCTGAAAGAGAGATAATACCCTAATCAGACATCGCGTTAATAAAATGGTCCCTTTTTCCTGCATCCCCGTTCCTGACAGAATCACGCCATCTATTCCTTTTGCATAACGAAACAAGTAATTTCTGGTTATAAAAGACCCCATACTATGTCCCAAAATAATAATCGGGACTCCAGGATGTTCACTTTGGACCAATTTTTTTAATCTATGTACATCTTTCACTAAAACAACCGGTGCCTCTTTTAAACAAAAATAACCATATTTTCCATTTGCCGATCCACCATGCCCAAGGTGATCATTCCCTGCGACCATAATCCCTTTTCCTGCTAGAAATTCAGCAAATTCATCATACCGGTTCATATGTTCAGCCATTCCATGTACAATAATTACAATTGCTCTTATTTCTCCTTCTGGAATCCATTTAACTGCATGAATACGACTGATCCCATCTCTGGACTCATAATATAATTCTTCCTTTTTAACCATGCTCATTCCCATCTGCGTACCTAAGCACGCGTGAAATCAAACCCAATATGAAATGATTGTTAAATTATTTCATACTTTCTACGCTTCCCAAATCCCCAAAACCACGTTAACAGATTTCTGCTCCTGAAGGCATTTGTTTCTCCGGAACCATTAATGATAGCACTCCCTCGGCGTCTTCTGCAGATAAAAGCATTCCCTCCGAGAGAATTCCTGCAAGGGTTGCAGGCTTTAAATTCACAAGAACCATTACTTTTTTACCGACCATCTGCTCGGGAGTATAGTCTTTTTTGATTCCCGATACGATTTGTTTTATCTCGTTTCCAATTTTTACCTGAGAGCAAAGCAATTTTTTTGACTTTTTAACTTCTTCACATGAAATAATCTCACCCACCTGGAACTGTAGTTTGGAGAAATCCTCATAAGAAATTTCTGGTTTTTTTTCAAGTATAATCTCTTCTTGAGGCTTTTCATCCAATGTATCTTCTTTTACAGACTCATTATTTCTTTCTAAAAACATCGCTTCTGCTTTTTCCAGTACTTCTTTCACATCCAAACGGGCAAAAAGTATTTCTGGCTTCTCTGTTACTTTATTTTTATTTGGATAAAGTCCTGTTTTATCTAGTTCCTTATAATTTCGCAATTCACAATTTAACTGTTCTGCAATCCTTTTTGCTGTTGACGGCATAAACGCTTCTATTAATGACGCTCCTGTCATAATGCTGTCTGATAAATGATATAAAACGGTTGCAAGTCGTTCTTGTTTCTCTTCACTTTTAGCCAGAATCCAAGGCTCTGTTTCATCTATATATTTATTACATCTTTTGAATAATGTGAAAATCTCCGTTAAAGCATCTGCTACTTTCAACAATTCCATTTTCTTTTCTACTTTTGCTTTGGTCTCTGTAACGACTTTTTTCAAGTCCAGATCAACGTCTTCCATGATGCCTTTGTCTTCAACAATTCCATCAAAATACTTATTACTCATAGAAATTGTTCTATTAACAAGGTTTCCAAGTGTGTTGGCCAAGTCGGCATTCATATGTTCTACCATCAGTTCCCAGGAAATAACACCATCATTTTCAAAAGGCATTTCATGTAAAACAAAATATCTGACTGCATCTACACCAAAAAATGAAACCAAGTCATCTGCATATAAAACATTTCCTTTTGATTTACTCATTTTTCCATCGCCCTGTAATAGCCAAGGATGACCAAATACTTGTTTTGGGAGTGGTTCGCCCAACGCCATTAAGAAAATCGGCCAGTAAATAGTGTGAAACCTTACAATATCTTTCCCAATCAGATGAAGATCTGCTGGCCATAGTTGCTGATATTGCTGCGTAGATTGTCCTTCACAGTCATATCCAATTCCCGTAATATAGTTTGTTAAAGCATCAAGCCATACATACACAACATGTCTATTATCAAAATCAACCGGAATTCCCCACTTAAAGGAAGTTCTGGATACACACAAGTCCTGCAATCCAGGAAGGAGAAAATTATTCATCATTTCATTTTTTCTGGAGACAGGTTGAATGAATTCCGGATGCTCATTGATATGTGCAATCAATCTATCCGCATATTTACTCATTTTAAAGAAATAAGCTTCTTCTTTTGCCGGCTTCACATCACCACCACAATCGGGGCACTTTCCGTTCTCTAACTGTGATTCTGTCCAAAAAGACTCACACGGAGTACAATATAGTCCCTCATAAGAACTCTTATAAATATCTCCCTGGTCATAAAGCTTCTTAAATATTTTCTGGACTTGCTTTTCATGGTAAGCATCCGTTGTCCGTATGAAATTATCATAGGAAGTATCCATTAAATCCCACAAATCCTTAACATCACCTGCTACCTGGTTTACAAACTCCTGTGGTGTAATCCCTGCCTCTGCAGCTTTCATTTCTATCTTCTGACCATGTTCATCTGTCCCGGTCTGAAAAAAGACATCAAACCCCTGCTGTCTTTTATATCTGGCAATACTATCCGCCAGAACAATCTCGTAGCTATTCCCAATATGTGGCTTCCCTGAAGTATAGGCAATTGCTGTTGTAATATAATACTTTTGTTTTTCCATGTTTTACACTTTCCTCTCGGTTTCTTTTATTGCTTGTTTCTCACTTTTATGCGTTACCTTTTTCATAGTCTTAAAATAAAAAAAGCCCTCTCTAAGCCTACGCTTTGAGAAGACGACGTTTCATCGTGTTACCACTTCTGTTCATCTTTTTCTCACGAAAAAGATCTCTTTAAGTACGTGAAAATGAAATCTACATTTCAAATCTCTTCAGATACCTCTTCGCTGTAACGGGCGAATCCCTGTCGCAGTCTGGCCTGATACGGTTCGATGCGCTGCTCAGAAGCCATTTTCCCATTGTCTATCATTCCCATTCTCAGCATGTCTCCTTACCTTCATCCAGACATAGGGTTCTCTGTAAATGCATCCACAAAAGTACTTTCTTCCTCAATGCTTTTCACAATATGTTGTTAAAACATGTTCCTTTTCTATCACTTGTAATATAAATGAGAGTACCACAGTTTATACCCCTTGTCAAACAAACGAAAAACGGAGTACAGCTCTTTCTGCACTCCGTTTCATCCTTCTTCCGCTTAAAAACTATCACATACTAACTAGATTTTCAACTTATAAAAATGATTTAATTTGTTTGTAAATTCCTTCTGCATCCAGACCGTATTTCTTAACAAGTTCTCCTGCACTTCCTGATTCACCAAACACATCCTGCATTCCAATTTTGTAAACAGGAACAGGAACTTTCGCACAAACCACATCACATACTGCGCTTCCAAGTCCACCAATCACAGAATGTTCTTCCACCGTGATAATTTTTCCTGTCTCTTTTGCTGCCTTCACAATAATCTCTTCATCAAGTGGCTTAATCGTATGAATATTAATGACACGTGCACTAATATTTTCCTCCGCAAGCTTTTCTGCTGCTGCTAAAGATTCACTCACACAGATACCATTTGCAACAATTGTAAGATCAGTTCCTTCTCTAAGAAGGACTCCCTTTCCAATTTCAAATTTATACTCTGCATTATCATTTATAATTGGAACTGCTGCTCTCCCAAATCTCAAATACATTGGTCCTTCATAGTCAAGTGCTGCTTTGACCGCCGCTCTTGCTTCAATGTCATCGCATGGTGAAATAACAACCATACCAGGTATTGTTCTCATTAATGCAATATCTTCATTACATTGGTGAGATGCACCATCTTCTCCAACTGTGATTCCAGCATGAGTCGCACCAATTTTCACATTTAAGTGTGGATATCCGATTGAATTTCTAACCTGTTCAAATGCTCTTCCAGCTGCAAACATAGCAAAAGTACTAATAAAAGGTATTTTCCCAATCGTTGCAAGGCCTGCTCCAATTCCTGTCATATTACATTCTGCAATGCCACAGTCAATATGTCTTTCTGGAAATACCTTCTGAAACACACCTGTTTTTGTCGCAGCTGCAAGGTCTGCGTCAAGTACCACTAAATTCGGATATTCTGCCCCTAGCTCTGCAAGTGCATTGCCGTAGCTTTCTCTTGTTGCTATTTTCTTTACTTCTGACATAATGCTGCACCCACTTTCTCTAAATCTTCCATGGCAACCGCATACTGCTCATCATTTGGAGCTGTTCCATGCCATGCCGCCTTATTTTCCATAAACGAAACATCTTTTCCTTTTATGCTACTCATGATGATGGCTGTAGGCATTCCTTTTGTCTCTTTTGCTTCCTTAAACGCCGCTCTTATTTCGTCAAAATTATGTGCACTAATATTAATTACATGAAAATTAAATGCTTCAAATTTCTTGTCAATTGGATACGGTGAGCAGATATCATCGATTTTTCCATCAATTTGAAGCCCATTATTATCAACTACTACTACTAGATTATCAAGCTTTCTATGCCCAGCAAACATTGCTGCTTCCCAAATCTGGCCTTCTTGTATTTCTCCATCTCCGCAAAGCGCATACGTTCTGTAGTCTTTTCCATCCATTTTTGCACCAAGCGCCATTCCAACCGCTGCCGAAAGTCCCTGTCCAAGTGACCCAGTTGACATATCAACACCTGGAATATGCTTCATATCAGGGTGTCCCTGAAGATAAGATCCAAGATGACGAAGTGTTTTTAAATCTTCTACCGGAAAATAACCCCTGTGTGCAAGTGTTGAGTATAGGCCCGGTGCAACATGTCCTTTTGACAAAACAAATCTGTCTCTATCTTCTTTGTGGGGATCTTTGGGATCAATATTTAATTCCTCGAAATATAAATAAGTAAATAAATCTGCTGCTGAAAGTGATCCGCCTGGATGTCCAGCCTTTGCACTATGGACTGCAGTTACGATGCTTTTTCGAACTTCATTTGCTATTTTTGAAAGTTCAAGATTGTTCATTTTTAGCTCCCATCCGCGACCTTTAGTCGCTTACTAATCAAGGGGTTGAATTTTACTCATTCAACCTTACTCCTATCTGCATGCTACTTTACATGCACTTTACAAAAATTCATGTCTCAATTTTTATTTTTCTTTTTCACCATTTATATGGTTTTGGTATTTCTTGTGTTCATTAGATAGAATACTATACCTGCTAAAAAGTTACAAGTGTGACGGATGTGCCTTTTTTGTTCTTTTCATAGCAATTTCTTATCTTTTATACTATCACGAGTCAGTTTTCTGTCCGTAATATGCATTTGCTCCATGTTTTCTAAAATAATGCTTATCCTGAAGCTCTATGGGAGCCGGCAGAACCTCTTTATTGATCATTTCGCATCTGGCAGCCATTTTTGAAACCTCTTCCAGAACAACAGCATTATGAACTGCTTCCTGTGCATTTTTTCCCCATGTAAAAGGTCCATGGTTTTTACATAAGACTGCTGGAACCGCCATGAAATCTTTGTCTTTAAAATAGTCTGCAATTAATAATCCTGTATTTTTTTCATATGCACCATCTATCTCTTCTTTTGTTAAGCATCTAAGACAAGGTACTTCTCCATAAATGTAATCTGCATGGGTTGTTCCATAGCAAGGAATACTTCTTCCCGCCTGTGCCCAGCTTGTAGCCCATGAAGAGTGGGTATGTACAATTCCTCCAATATCAGGGCATGCCCTATAGAGTTCAATATGGGTGTCTGTATCAGAAGAAGGATTGTATTTTCCTTCTATTTTATTTCCGTTTAGATCCATAACCACCATATCTTCTATTTTTAGTTTATCGTACTCCACCCCACTTGGCTTAATCACAAAATATCCACTCTCACGGTCAATCGCACTTACATTACCCCACGTAAAGGTAACCAGACCGTATTTTGGAAGCTCCATGTTTGCTTCATATACCTGTTTTTTCAGTTCCTCAAGCATTTTTCTCTCCATTCTGCGAATTCTCGCTTTTCCTGCTACTTGAACATAAAAGCAGGTTCTTCTCCCAATATCCCGGAAGCAGAACCGCTTTTATGATGCTTTATTTTCTAGCTTCAGCTTTTATTTTTTTAAGCCGCTTCATAACATCGTTCGCGCCTTTGCCAAAATAGTCATGAAGAATTTTGAATTCTGCATAAAGCTTTTTATACGCTTCTACATTTTCGGGAATTGGCTTATAGGTTCTTTCTTCCACTTTACCCATCACTTCTGCAGCATCAAAGATAGAATCATATCCACCCTTTGCTGCACCTGCTGCAACTGCACCAAACATTGCAGATCCAAGCGCTGGTGCCTGATCAGACTCGCCTATAAAAATCTCTTTGTTGGTAACATCGGCATAGATTTGCATCATCATCGGATCTTTTTTAGCAATACCACCGCATGCGTATAGTTCATCAACCGGAACTCCTGATTCTTCAAACGCTTCAATTATGATATTCTTCCCAAACGCAGTTGCTTCTATTAATGCACGATACATTTCTTCTGCTTTCGTCGTCAATGTCATTCCAAGCATCATTCCTGTTAAGTCAACATCCACTAAAACAGAGCGATTTCCATTCCACCAGTCAAGCGCAACCAGACCACTTTCTCCAATTTTAAGTTTTTCTGCTTTCTGGCCAAGTAACTTGTAAACAGAAATACCTTTTTCTTTTGCTTCATCGTAGTAAGTTGCTGGAACACAGTTTTTTACAAACCATTCAAAATGATCTCCAACACAGGACTGTCCCGCTTCATATCCATAAAATCCAGGAAGAACGCCATCTTCTACCACGCCACACATTCCTGGCACTTCCTTTTCTACTTCTGAACACATGATATCACAGGTAGAAGTTCCGATAATCATCAGCATTTTATTTGGACCAGTTATCCCAACTGCTGGAACTGCAACATGTGCATCCACATTTGCAACAGCGACTGCTGTCCCTTCAAGAAGTCCTGTCTTCGCAGCCATTTCTGCTGTAAGTTCTCCTGCTTTTGCTCCCTGTGGTAAAATATTCGTACTTAATTTTTCTTCTACTACATTTTCTAGTTTTGGATTTAATGCTTTGAAAAATTCTTTCGAAGGATACCCTTTTTTCTTATGCCACAAAGCTTTATAACCTGCTGTACAACTATTTCTCGCTTCAGCACCTGTCAATTGCATCGTTACCCAGTCGGTTGCTTCCATAAAGCGATCAGCCATATCATATATTTCCGGCGCTTCATCTAAAATCTGCATGATTTTAGGAAACATCCATTCTGACGAAATCTTACCACCATATCTTGCAAGGAAATCTTCTCCTCTTTCCTGTGCAATTTCATTTAACTGGTTCGCTTCATACTGTGCTGCATGATGCTTCCACAGTTTAAGCCATGCATGGGGAACTCCTTTTAACTCTTCTCTGAAACAAAGAGGAACACCATTTTGATCAACTGGAAGCATTGTACATGCTGTGAAGTCAATTGCCATTCCGATTACATCCTCAGGATTAACTCCTGATTCTTTTAATATTGCCGGAATGGTTATTTCTAATACTTCTATATAGTCTGCTGGATGTTCAATCGCCCAATCAGGCTCCAATTTTGTTCCGTCTGGTAAAAATTCATCCATAACTCCATGTGTATACATTTTTGTAGACTGCGCTATTATTTCTCCATTGGAAACATCAACTAAAACTGCTCTTCCTGATTGTGTTCCATAATCAACACCTATCGAATATTTCTTTGCCATAATGTTCTTCCTTTCCACGGGTTCTTATCTATATGCGATGCTATTCCATCTGAGTTCGTTTTTAAGCGTTCTAATGTTGGTATCATTATCTATAATAACACTTTCAATATTCATTGCTGCTGCCCAGTCTTCCATTTGTTCAACACTCAGGTCATAAGAAAACGCCGTATGATGTGCACCACCAGCAAGGATCCATGCCTCTGCCCCTATCTGTAAGCTCGGCTGAGGTGTCCAAAACGCTGTTGCAACTGGAAGTTTTGGCATTGGCTTTTCTACTTCTTTGCAATCAACTGCATTGATAATTAAACGGAATCTATTTCCAAGATCAATGAGAGACGTTGCAACACCTGGTCCTGTTTTTGATGTGAAGACTAGTCTTGCAGGCGCTTCTCTGTCACCCATTGAAAGCGGATTGACACGAACTGAAACCTTGCCATTTGCAATAGAAGGACAAACTTCCAACATATGAGCCTGCAGGATTCCTTCTTTTCCGGGAACCAGATTATAGGTATAATCTTCCATGAAAGAGGTTCCTTTTGCATCTTTTACGCCTGCAGCCATAATCTTCATAAGTCGAACCATTGCAGCTGTTTTCCAGTCGCCTTCTCCACCAAACCCATATCCTTTTGACATCAATCTTTGAATTGCAAGTCCTGGTAACTGTTGTAATTCTCCCAAATCACCAAAGTGAGTTACAATTGCCTGATAATTCTTTTCCTCGAGAAATTTTTCGAATCCAATCTCAATTCCTGCCTGGACTGCTACATGTTTCTTAAATTCAGCTGCATCAAGTCCATCCAGAATCATGTTGTACTGTGCATAATATTCATCTAATAAAGCACTTACTTCACCAGGAGTAACTTCTTTCACATAATCTGTGATTTCATTTACTGGATACGCGTCTATTTCCCAGCCAAATTTTATCTGTGCTTCCACTTTATCGCCATCTGTAACCGCAACATTTCTCATGTTATCAGCGACGCGGCAAACTCTGATATGAGAAGATTCCATTACACCAATTGCGGTTCTCATCCAACTACCAATTTTTGCAATTACATTTTTATCATTCCAGTATCCCACAACAACTTTTCTTTCGATTCCCATACGGCTTACAATATGTCCATATTCTCTGTCTCCGTGTGCTGACTGGTTCTCATTCATAAAATCCATATCAATTGAATCGTATGGAATTTCCTGATTGAATTGCGTATGGAGATGTAATAATGGCTTTCTATATTCCTGTAGGCCTATAATCCAGGATTTGGCTGGAGAAAAAGTATGCATCCACGTAATAACACCAGCACATTCTTCATCAGCATTTGCTTCATTAAAAGTCTTTCTGATTAGTTCATTCGTAATCAAGGTAGGTTTCCAAACAACCTCAAAGGGAAGCATTCCCGATTTGTTCATTTGATCTACTATAATTTTTGAATGTTCTGCCACGTTTGCAAGGCATGAGTCACCATATAGATCCTGTGATCCTGTTGCGAACCAAAATTTGTAATTTTTTCCTGTTTTCATTGCAATTCCTCCTACAAAATTTTCCTAATTAGTTACATGATAATAAAATTATAGAACTTGTATGTACCTATCTACAAGTTGTTTTTTATCTCTCTCTTGTAGATTCCCCCAGAATCAGCTCTGGCGCCACAACCCTTGGAACACGACTTTCTTTGTCCTGCGTTCCCTGTATCTTTTCAAGAAGTAATTTAGCCGCCATTTCTCCTAAATATTCTTTTGGATGAGATACCGTTGTGAGTTTAAGCGTTCCAGCATTTGCCATGATGGAGTTGTCATAACCTGTAACCGAAACATCTTCTGGCACCCTGATTCCATTTTTTGAAAGTACTTTTATGATCTCATTTGCAATCTGATCATTGTAGCAGACAATCGCGTCCATCTTAATTTGGCTCTTTATATAGTCCTCTATCATGGCTGTAGGTTTTGTATCCCTGTCTTCTGTATGAAACGAAATAACTGAATCAGGATTATATAGAATATTTGCCTCTGTTAATGCTTTGATATAACCTTTGTGCCTTGCAGCTCCTTGATTGTCATCAATTTTAAAAATTCCCAAAATATTTGTATGCCCTAACTCAATCAAATGTTTTGTAAGAAGATAACTACCCTGAATATCATCCATGATAATATTTGGTTTTTCTTTCATTTGAGGGTAGGTTCCCTGAATAAAAACATAAGGTATCTTTAATCTGTCAAGTGCGTCATATAACTGAATATGTCTGCAAAAAATTTCACTTTTACTTGGTTCAATAATTAATCCATCCACATTTTTTGTAAGGATATCTTCTAGCGCTTTTGCTTCATTTTTTTGACTGTTTCCAGTATTTTTGAGAATGATGCTGTATCCGTTTTCTGTCAAAACACGATCCATCCCCTGTATCAGCCTGGGGAAAATATAATCAGAAATATAGGTTGTAATCACTGCAATGTTATGGGAGCTGGTTTGCTTCTTATTTTTTTCAGTACAAAAAGTTCCAAGTCCATGAATCGCTTCTAATAAGCCTTCATTCTCCAGGATGGATAACGCTTTTCTGACTGTATGTCTGCTTACCTGAAACTTACTGGCGAGCTTGTTTTCAGACAAAATTTTTTCTCCTGGTTTAATGGTCCCCTTTATGATTTCGTTTTTTAAGCTTTCCATCAAAACATAATACTTTGCGCTTCCATTTTTCTTAGTCATGTTATTCTCCTGATTAACTGCTTTTTCATTCTTTCATAATCAATGCATATCCGATAAAAAAATACAGCAAAATAAATCATTCTGCTGTATCATCACCATTGCTATTGTCAGGAGCATCTTCCTCCTGATGTTCGTAATCAGAATCATTTTGCTCTGTACTAGAATTATTCTCTTCTTCCTCTTCCAAAGTTCTTGATGCATCAAGAAATTCTCCCTTGACTAAAGCTTTAATCGACAGTGCGCCTAACGGAACCGCTATAATTGTGAACACAACCATCGCAATAATTACGAAAATTAAATCTTTTCCTATCGCAGTTTTTATAGACGGCGATAGCTGGTATACCGTATACAAAAGATAGAGAGCGACTACTGTACGTAGAATTAAAGTCCCTTTTGTTAGATATGGTTTATTTGTACTTTTTTCTTTTTTCATATTTTACAAATGAATCCTTCCTGATATCTCTTCTGCTAGATACCCACTTGATATTTAACAGAATCTCTTTCAATAATTTCTGTTTCAAATTCATAATTACCATCAAAACTCTTGTCTTCTATCATAAGCAGAAGATTTTCTGCAACTTTCTTGCCAAGACCTTCCATCGGATGCGGAATAGAAGTAATTGATACATCGCTGAGAACCGCCAGGTTTGAATTGTCAATACTAATTACCGATAACTGCTTGGGAACCTGAATTCCTTCTTGTTCGCAGATTTCCATCAAATGAAATGCAATTTCATCATTGTAACAAAATACTGCACTACAATCATTAATTCTGCTAAGCACACGTTTACTTTCCAGTCGGAAATTCTTTACATCCTCTGTGTCAAGCCAGAAAATATTCGTATCATTTATCATAAGGTTTGAGTGTAGCATTGCCTCGCTATACCCTGCATATCTTAAATGTCCCTGTCCATCATCCGCTTTGAAAATTGCAGCTATTTTTTTATGTCCATTTTTTATCAAATAATCAGTTGCTTTGGCCGCCATTTTTTTATCATTTAAAGAGACATGTGGTGCATCAAGTGCAGGATAGTAACTATTAAAAAATATAATTGGAATCTTTCTGTCTATAAGTTCCTGATAGAACATTATATTGGGATTTGGGAGTGCACTTTTCGTTGCTTCTACAATCAATCCGTCTATATTGTTCTTTTCGAGAATATTTTGAATGATAACACGCTCTCGATCAATTCGATTATTTGTAAAGGCAATCTGAACCATATATCCTTTTAGCGATAAAATCTTTTCGATTCCCTTGATAATATTGGGGAAAATATAACTATCAACATAGGTACTGATTACGCCGATGTTCATCGTTCGTTCTTTGTTGTCTGTATACTCTTTTGTTCCGCTCACAAAAGTACCGCTGCCCTGAACACGGGTCACCAGTCTTTTCTGTTCCAGAACATCAATCGCATGACGTACTGTCTGTCGACTTAAATTAAATTTTTCACTTAATTCATTTTCTGAATACAATTTACTTCCAAGTTCGAATTCACCTGATGCAATTCTTTCTTGTACCCAGTCAACTACCATCCTGTATTTAGGTTCTTTTTTATTCATATCTTTATGGGGCTGTTTTCACAGCCCCCTCCCTACTTTAGAATAACAAAATTTATCAACCTTTTTTACGTTTCGATACAAGATCGACGGTTACTGCGCCTAAAAGAACGGCACCTTTTACAATTTTCTGGATATCAGTCGACCATCCGTAAAGGGACATACCATTGTTCAATACACCCATAATAAATGCACCTACGACTGCTCCAATGATTGTTCCAATTCCACCTGCTGTAGCTGCTCCACCAATATAGCAGGAAGCAATTGCATCCATTTCAAATCCGTCTCCCGCTTTTGGAGTAGAAGAAGCATTTCTTGCCGATAAAACAATACCAGCAACCGCACATAGAATTCCCATGTTGGTATAAACCCAGAAAAACACTCTTTCTGTATTAATACCGGACAGTTTAGCAGCTTTTGCGTTCCCACCAAGCGCATAGATCTGGCGACCAGCAACTGTTTTACTTGTAATGAAGTGATATATTCCCACAAGGACACCCATAATTACAAGCACAAATGGAATTCCATTGTATTGAGCCAACTTTGAAAAGAAAAACCATACAATAACCAATATTACAACAAGCTTTATCACTTCCTGCCACGCTGGGTTAACAGCAAAGCCATATTTTTGTTTCAACTTTTTGTTTTTAATTTCATTTAAAATAATAAGAATCGAAGCAACCAATGCAACAATGATACTTACCATGTCTATGGTTCCATCTCCGAACGGAACTTTAATTGTTGGAAGGAAACCTGCTCCAATAAACGTAAATTCTCCTGGTAGTGGTCCTTTTGTCTGTGCTTTCAAAAGAGTATACGTTAAGCCTCTTCCCATAAGCATGGTTGCAAGCGTAACAATAAAGGGAGGTATTGCAAGTTTAGAAACAAAAAAGCCTACAAACATTCCTGATAAAAGTCCAATAATTAATGCAACAATAATTGCGACAAAGATTGGCAGTTTATAATCAACAATTATGATTCCAACTGCTGCTCCCGTCAACGCAACCATAGATCCTACTCCAAGATCAATATTTCCTGTTAATACACATAACAACATACCAACTGCCAGAATGACTACATACCCATTCTGCATAATTAAGTTGTTCATATTAGCGGGTGACATATTTGCTCCTTTTGTCATTGCCGCAAAAATTAAGAAAACCGCGATCAAAGCAAGAACCATTCCATATTGCTTCATGTCAAGATTAACTGTTTTTTTCTTTTCCATTTCTAATCGTCCTTTCCGTTATGAGCCATAATACATCTCATAATTCCTTCCTGTGTCAATTCTTCTTTCCCAAGTTCACCTGCAATTTGTCCTTCATTTATCACATATACCCTGTCACAGGTTCCAATAATCTCTGGCAACTCGGACGAAATAACGATAACTGCTTTCCCTGCTTTTGCCAAATCGTTGATAACACAGTATATCTCATATTTTGCCCCTACGTCTATTCCTCTGGTAGGTTCATCAAGAATCAAAATATCTGGCTGCGTAAGCATCCATTTTGCCAAAACGACCTTTTGCTGATTTCCACCAGATAAAGATCCCACTGTCTGCTCAATTGAATTTGATTTAATATTGATTTTATTCTTATATTCTTCAGCTGACAAGATTTCATCATTACTATTTACAACACCGTTTTTTGAAAAGAAATTTCTAAGTGCTGCCATTGTCATATTTTGTCTGATACTATCAATTAAAACGAGTCCATATGTTTTTCTATCTTCGGAAACATATGCAAGCTTATTATTTATGGCATCCTGAACCGTGTTAATCTGAACTTCTTTTCCTTTTATTTTTACGGTTCCTGATATTTTTTGCCCGTATGTTTTTCCAAACAAACTCATTGCAAGTTCTGTTCTTCCTGCACCCATCAAACCCGCGAATCCAACAACTTCACCCGCTTTTACGTTAAATGAAACATTCTTAATCATTTTTCTGTCTGCATCATCAGGATGGTATACATTCCAGTCTTTCACTTCTAAGAGTGTCTCCCCTACCGGACATTCCTCCCTATGAGGATATCTGTTTTTTAATTCCCGGCCTACCATACCTTTGATAATGCGGTCTTCCGAAATATCATCGGTTCCTTTTTCAAGCGTTTCAATTGTCTTACCATCTCTGATTACTGTAATGGAGTCAGCTACATAACTGATTTCATTTAATTTATGAGAAATAATAATACATGTAATTCCATGGTTTTTCAGGTCAAGCATAATGTTAAGAAGTTTCTTACTTTCTTCATCATTTAATGCAGCTGTAGGTTCATCAAGTATTAATAATTCAACTTTTTTAGCCATTGCTTTTGCAATTTCTATTAATTGCTGTTTTCCAACTCCAAGTGTACTAACAGGAACATTTACATTTTCATTTTCCAAACCAACTTTTGCAAGGACTTCTTTGGCATGCTTTCTCGTTTTTGTCCAGTCAATAACGCCTTTCATGGCCAATTGCTCGTTTCCAAGAAATACATTTTCTGCGATGGATAGATGCGGGCTTAACGCCAACTCCTGATGAATAATTACAATTCCTTTGGCTTCACTATCTTTAATTTTGTGAAATTGGCAGGCTTCTCCGTGATATTCAATATCTCCACTATATGCGCCAAAAGGATATACTCCAGATAAAACATTCATAAGCGTGGATTTTCCTGCGCCATTTTCTCCGCATAACGCATGGATTTCTCCGCGTTTTACTTCAAAATTAACATCGTCCAAAGCCTTCACGCCTGAAAATTCTTTCGTTATATGCTTCATTTCCAATATAATATCAGACATTATTCCAGCTCCTTTTCTTATTCTATACTGCAATTTCATCAAAAAGAGCGACGGCTTTATGCCGCCGCTCTTTGATTACAGCAGTTTCTACGATTATAACGCTTACTCAGCTAACTGTTCTTCTGTGTAATATCCACCATCAACAATGATTTCTTTGTAGTTTGATTTATCTACAGCAACTGGTGTGCAAAGATAAGAAGGAACTACAATTACATTATTGTTGTACTGCTCTGTATCATTGATTTCTGGTTCGGATCCCTCTAACACAGCCTGTACCATTTTAACACATTTTTCTGCTAAAACACGAGTGTCTTTGTAGATTGACATTGTCTGATGTCCAGAAATAATGTTTTTGGTTGCCATAAGTTCTGCATCCTGTCCTGTGATTAATGGCCATTCTTCACCAACTGTGTATCCAGCACCTTCAAGTGCTGCTTTACATCCATAGGAAAAACCATCAAATGCTGAACAAACAATATCAAGCTTTTCGTCAGCATAGTTAGCCGTTAAATAGTTTTCTAAATTTGCCTGAGCTGTATCCTGTGACCATCTTAAGATACATGTATCCTCAAAAGAAGTTCTTCCAGATTTTGCTACTAAAGTTCCATCATCAAGATATGGCTGAAGAACATCCATGATTCCCTGATAGAAGAATACTGCATTGTTATCATCAGGTGATCCCATGAAGAATTCGATTGTATAAGATTCTCCAGCAGCTTTTGCTGCATCAAGATCTTTTACATCTTTGATGTAAGTACCAATTGCTGTTCCAACACCTTTGTTATCAAATGTAGCGTAGTAAGATACAGCGTCTGTATCCATTAAAAGACGATCGTAAGCAATAATAGGAATGTTTGCTTCTTTTGCCTGTGCTTCTACATTAATGAGTGTTGATGAATCGATTGCTGCGATAACCAAGCAATTTGCTCCACTTGCAATCATGTTCTCAATCTGAGAAACCTGAGCCTGTACATCATCTTCAGCATACTGAAGATCTACTTCGTAACCAAGTGCTTCTAACTGAGATTTCATGTTAGCGCCATCGTTAATCCATCTTTCAGATGACTGTGTTGGCATTGCTACTCCAACCTTCATTCCTGCTGTAGCAGGTGCTGCTTCTTCAGTAGCTGCCTCTTCTGCAGGTGCTGCTTCTTCAGTAGCTGCTGCGTCTGTTGTTGCTGCGGTCTCTGTTTTGCTACCACATCCAACTAACATTGTTGCTACCATTGCTACGCAAAGAATAGCACTCATAAGTTTTCTTTTCATTCTTTTTTTCCTCCCTTGGATTAAATATATAGAAACTTGTATTTACAATCTGTACGTGATGTACAGTTTTGTACGTTTTATATGGATTGACTATATTATTAGTAATAAACTCATATTTATATAAATTTTACCATGATAATTCTCTTTGAAAGAAAAAACAAATTGTGCAATCCGTACACTATTTTTTTATTATTTTGTTTGATTTAGTTATAATATACACTACTGTTCATACTTTGTCAATATATTTGTCTTGCTTTGTTCATTCTTTCTTTTATAGTCGTACATACAACTTCCCACTTGCCTAGAATAAAAAGAAGCCACATTCACTTTTAACGCAAAGTCATGAATGTGGCCTCTAAGTTATTTTATTCTTTCACAGAATTCTATTTTTTCCTGATTAGGACCTAAAATTGTAAAAAACTTAACACCCTTTTCCCAGAAAGGAAGTGCTTGAACCTCTTTGTCAAGAGATTTGAATCGAGTCCCAACAAGTTCAAATACTGCATCTACATCCGTCACGTCTATGCTGATGTGATCAATCGCACCAACTTTTAAGGTGGCGCTTCCTGTCTCGTAAGTTTCTATTACTAAGTTTTTATTTTGTAAAAATGCAACCTTCTCTCCGACGGCTTCATTCACCGTTTCCATAATTACTTCAAATCCAATCGCCTGATAAAAAGCAATTGTATCAGTAATGTTATTTGTAGGAATCCCTATATGCTGTACCCCTGTAACATAAGAATTTATTTTTTGACTCATACGATCTCCCATCTGTATCTCATATCATTTGATTTATACTTCATCTAAGTAATCTTTTACAAAATAGAGTGCAGCTCCCGATGCTACCACTTCAACATTATGACGACATGGAACCAGATATTTGGAAGCATCTTCAAAAAAGGAATTTTTACGGTTGACTCTTTCATATAGATCATCCATATAATCTTTAATGTAGATACCAATATAACCTCCCAAAATAATAGTACAGCCAAACATCATCCTAATGTCATTTATCAAAACTGCAAGATAATCTAAATAGCGATCCCATAACGCCTTTACCTCTTCATCCCCCTGTTTTAGATGAATAAAAAACAGACCAAGGTCGCCGTCAGTTTTATCAGAAAGCTGTTCTGCATTGCAATAGACATCTGCACATCCCTTCTGTCCGCAGTAACAGACTCCACCATCAGGGACCAGATTCAGGTGCCCTATCTCTCCGCTATATAATCCGTCTCCAAGGTAGACCTCATTATTAATGAGTACAGAACCTCCGATTGTATTTGATATGTTTACATAGTAAGCATTTTTATGTTCTGTTGACATCCAGATTTCACAAAATCCAGCTGCATTTGAATCGTGAATCAGTTTTGTGGGATATTTTACATATTTAGAAAAGTCTTCTTTACTCATTCCCTCATTGTCAATAATTCTTCCATATACAACGAGACCTTTTTTTTGGTCTATTAATCCTGAAACTGCAATTCCAACCCCAAGCACTTTCTTAGGATCTACACCACCGCTTTCAATAATCCCATCAACAGCATCGCCAATCAATTGCAGATAGCGGTCACTTCTTTCATATAGTTGTCTCTTATGCACATATTTAATAACATTTCCATCTAAATCAACAATCGCTGTTTTGATATGGTGATATGTTATCTCTACCCCTACCGCCACCATAACATCACTAATATAGGTGTATGCCACTGGATTGCGACCACCACCGCGATTCTGTTCTTTCACTTCATCACTAATCATGCCCTTTTGTACTAAATATTCCAAATTCTGTGTAACCGTTGGAAGGCTTAAATTTAAATCATAAGCAATTTTCTGCTTGGTTGCTACTTTCTGATCCCTGATATAGAAATAAATCTTTTTTCGATTATTATGCTTCACATCAACGATATCCATAGTTATAATTACTCCCTATTGTTATACTTTTTTTATATCCTGAATATTCTGTTAAAACAAACTATATTGGCACTGATTACAGTCTATCTACTTTTTATGAATTTATCAAGATGATTTTATAAAAACATCTAACTAAATATTTGCATAAACCTTGCCATACAGTTTTCGACTATACGGCAAGGCTGGTAAAAATATGATATGTGTGATGCTACACTATCACCTATTCTTCATCCGGATCTACATCTATTATCACTTTCATAGTTGTTTCACGGTTATTATCAATATATTCATACGCTTGCTGGTATTCCTCAAAGGAAAAATGCTTCGTCATAAGAGGCTTTAAGGATACTTTCTTCTCCTGAACAATTCTGATTGCTTCAAGATAGTCCTCATGTCGATACATCATTGATGTGTTTAGAACGAGTTCTGAATCATTTAATTTTGCCAAGTCTACTTTTGCAAGTCCCGCATACACGGCAACCAGAACAATTTCACTTCCTTTTCGTGCGTTTTGGATTGCCTGATTCATTGTGATATCATTTCCTGCACAATCATAAATCACATCCGCTTTGTCTTCACCAAAACAATCAACCAGATATTTGGAAAAATCATTTTCTTTTGTATTACAGGTAAAATCTACCCCACATTTTTTTGCCAACTCTAACCTGAAGTCAGAAACATCTGTCAGCAATACTTTATCAGCACCATATGCTTTTAACGTCTGTGCCAGCAAAATACCAATAGGGCCTGCACCTAATACTGCTACTTTACGTCCTGATACATCCCCTGCACGTTTACACGCATGAACTGTTACCGCTAAGGGTTCAATCATAGATCCTTCATTATATGTAAAGTCATCCGGTAAAGCGGTTATTTTTTTTGCATCAACTGCAAAATATTCACTTGCAGTTCCTAACGCCTGGAAGCCAATCACTTTTAGGCTCTCACAGAGATTATACTTGCCATGAGTACATGGATGGCAGTGTCCGCAATAGATTTGTGGTTCAATTGTAACCTTCTGACCAACTTTCAAATTCTCAATATTTTTTCCTGTCTGTACAATCTGACCCGACACTTCATGCCCTTGTGTTAAAGGATAAGATACATAGGGATGTTGTCCGTGAAAAACATGAATATCACTTCCACAGATTCCTATTCTTTTTATCTTTACCAATACCTGGTCATCGTTAATTTCAGGAACAGGCACTTCACGAAAACTAATTTCGTGTGGGGTTTTCATTACTTCCTGAAGCATTGTTTCCTTCATTATTATCCTCATTTCATCAAACTAACTATAATTATTTAAGATTACTGCATAAAAATCCTTAGAACTGTCACAGGCTGACATGTTTTATACCCAGTCTAATAACAGCCTAAGGATTTTGATTGGCAAACCATGAAACGGCCATGTTTATAGGTTGCTTAGATTAATTTCCTTTTTTGCTGGATGCAGTCAAATCCAACCGCCAAGATCAATACAATACCCTTTACTACCAACTGTGTGTAGGAACTTACATTTAGCAGAACCATACCATTTGTCAGAATTCCGATAATCAGAACACCTGCAATTACGTTGGATATTTTTCCATATCCACCTGCTACAGAAACACCACCAAGTACAACACATGTAATAACATCGAATTCATATCCTTTTCCAGCTGTAGGTTGTGCTGAATTTGTTCTGGAAAGCATTACAATTCCCGCAAGTCCTGCAAAAAATCCTGATAAAGAATAGATTAAATATTTAATAAAGCTAACCCTTATTCCTGACAGTTTGGATGCTTCTTCATTCCCACCAACTGCGTAAAAGTATCTTCCAAAATATGTTTTATTCAAAATAAAGCTGCCTGCGATAAAACAACAAGCCATAATGATAACCGGCACGGGGATTGGTCCAACGTATCCTTGCCCAATTACCTTGAATCTTTCATCAAATCCGTACACTGGCGTTCCACCAGAAAGCAGATATGCTGCTCCTTCAAAAATTGTCTGCGTTGCGAAGGTTGCAATGATTGCCGGAATTCCTATTGTTGAAACCATAAAACCATTTAATAGCCCAATCAAGGTTGCCATAAGCAAAGAACAGATTATCGCAGCTGTCATACTAAACCCACTGTTTACCATTAAATATGCACAAACAACATTTACAATTGTGATAATAGAGCCTGTAGAAAGATCAATCCCTGCAATTAGAATTACAAACGTCATCCCGATTGCTGCAATTCCATACATAGAAACCTGTCTTGCAATCGTGAACATATTGTTCATCGTAAGAAATCTTTCATTCGCAATTGCGAAACCAATAAATAAAATTACAAATACAAACCAAATGGCTTTCTCTTTTAATTGATTAAGAACCTGTGTTTTCATTCTTAATTTTTACCTCCTTCATGGCAGATGCTAATCTCATAATAGATGTCTGATCAAACTCTTCTCTTCTCAGTTCTCCAGTTATGTTTCCTTCCGCCAGCACTATTATTCTATCTGACATTCCCATTAACTCTTCCATTTCAGACGAAATCAAAAGAATCGTTTTGCCATTTTCTACTAAATGATTAATTAACTTGTAAATTTCATATTTTGCCCCAACATCAATTCCTCTTGTAGGCTCATCAAAAATGATGAGTTCTGAATTAGCTGCAAGCCATTTTCCAAGAATTACTTTTTGTTGATTACCACCGCTAAGGTTCTTAACGATTTGATTCAGATTAGGTGTTTTGATTACCAATTCTTCTTTATATTTTTTTGCAATTTCATATTCCTTTTTAGAATCTATGACAGAAAGTCTTGATATCCTCTTATAGATTGGCATATTAATATTGTTTTTAACCGAAGTCTGGAGTAGTGCACCATGTCTCTTTCTATCCTCTGGCACAAGAGCGATTCCGATATCAATTGCTTCTCTAGGAGTTTTTGGATCGATTTCTTTGTTGTTAAAAATGATTTGTCCTGATTCTTTCTTGGCGGCACCAAAGATAATCTGTGCCAATTCCGTACGGCCAGCACCAACCAGACCGCCAAGTCCAAGAATCTCTCCTTTGTGTAACTTGAAGCTAATATCTCGGTCTCCATTACCACATACTTTATTCAACTCTAAAACGACCTTGTTTTTATCGATACAGCTATTCCGGGGAGGATATGTTTCATTTAGTTCTCGACCAACCATTAATTGAATTAGTTCTTCAACATGAGTGTCTTTTGTCGTTAGAGTCTTTATGTATTCACCGTCTCTTAAAACAACAATACGGTCTGATAAGCGGAAGATTTCATCAAGTCTGTGAGATATGTAAATGATAGAAACTCCTTTTGCACGAAGTAGTTCAACAACTTTGAACATACTTTCAACTTCAGCGGTTGTGAGCGGAGCAGATGGTTCATCCATAACCAGGACTTGTGCATCCTGCTGTATTGCCTTTGCAATTTCAATCATCTGCTGGTACCCAACCGTTAAATCTTTAACCAGAACTTTTGGGTCTATATTTATATTCAACTGTTTAAATGCTTTTTCAGCTTCTTTTTCCATTGCTACTTTATCAATTAGAAATCCTTTTTTTATAGGGTGTCCGAGAAACAGATTCTCTGCTGCTGAAAGGCCTCCTACATTATTAAATTCCTGATAAATAATTGCAATCCCATTCTCTGATGCCAATTGAGGGGTCATACTGGAAAATTCTTTTCCATTTATCATGATTTTTCCAGATGTTGGTATCACCGCACCAGAACAGGTTTTAATCAATGTTGATTTTCCGGCACCATTTTCACCAATTAGTGCAAGAATTTCTCCCTTCTTAATTTCTAGGGAGACATTTTTAAGAGCTACAACTCCTGGATACTCTTTTCTAATATTCTGTAATTGCATCACATATTCATTATTCATATTTTTTACCATGCTATTCTTATTTTATAAAATGCGGAGCTGTTTGTAACAGCTCCACATTCGAGAACCAAGAAATACCTACAATAATAAATTTTTAGTTGTAATCTGCTAAATATTCTGCTGCGTTTTCTGCGTTAATCGTAAGAAGTGGTCTGAAAACATTCTGATCCGCAAAAGTTTCTCCGTTGAGCAATCTTTCGTAAATATCAACTGCTGCTGCTGCTGTTTTCTTGTTAGATCCTTCAAATCCAACGGTAGCTCTGGAAGCCTGACCCTGAATAATTGCTTCTAACTGCTGCTGTGTAGCATCTGCAGAGAAAATACCCATATCTGCTGGAACTTCTCCCCCGGTCTGTGTCATAAATGCTTCGTTCGCACCGATGTCTCCACCTGCTCCGATTGAACAAACAACTTTTACATCTGGATTTGCCTGAAGAATTGTTTCCATGTTCGCTAAAGCTGTTGCTGCATCTAATGCTGGCTGCTGAGCAACTACTTCAAATTTCCCTGGGCTTACTTCCTCTAAAGCGTTTAAAATTCCAGTTTCACGTTCTAATAAAATAGGTGTCTGAGGATAATTCATAACTGCAACCTGTGCTTTGTTATCTTCTGAATAATTGGCATTGATAAACTCTGCTGCTGCTTTACCAATTGTATATCCTAATTCTGTGTTATCAAGTACCCAGTTAACATCTGTGTTTGTCATTTTATCATCCCAACACATAACTTTGATTCCAGCATCACGTGCTGCTTTTAAATAATCTTCAATCGCATTTGGATCTGAAGGATGAACCATAATCAGACCAACACCATTGGTGATAAAGTTTTCGATTTGTTCAATCTGAGTTGCTGAACTATCATCACATGCAAGTATTGTGTAATCCCATCCTTTTTCTTTGAGTAACACTTCAACTTCTCCAAACACACCTGCCCAGTAACTATTTTCAAGTGATTGGATCGTGATTCCAACTTTGAAGTTCTCTGCTGCTGCTTCAGCTGGAGCTGCTTCTTCTGCTGGCGCTGCTTCTTCTGCCGCCTCTGTTGTTGCTTCTGCAGCTGGAGCTGCTTCTTCTGTGGTTCCACAGCCTACAAGGCTGGCTACTACCATTGCGGTAGTGAGTAACAACGCTAATACTTTCTTCTTCATTTCTTTCCTCCTAATATAATATAGTTTTCTATACCAACAGCACATGCTGCTAATACCACCCTAAAACAACCCCTTTTGTAACCCATCTCTAACCCTATACGACTGTAAAACATCCATCAATTATAATATCACATCCCGACGTATAGGTTGCTGCATCTGAAAGAAGATAAATAACCGCTCCCGCAAGTTCTTCTGGTACGCCCATTCTTTTGTAGGGAATTGACTCTATCCAGAGTTTCTGCCATTCAGGATTCGAATTCCCTGTAATTGCTGTTTTGATATATCCAGGGCTGATACAGTTTACACGGATTCCTTTTTCAACCCATTCCACTGCAAGTGATTTTGTTAAATGTACAACTGCCGCTTTCGATGCATTGTAGGACGCCTGACCCTGAGGAATGTTGACAATCGTTGCTGACATAGACGCTGTATTTACAATATTTCCCTTTTTATGATTTGCTACTAAGTATTGTGCAAACGCCTGTGCTACATAGAATACACCATTCAGGTTTACATCAATTACTTTTGCCCAATCGTTTTTCTCGCAGTCAAGCGCTGGCTTGTGCAGGCAAATCCCAGCATTGTTAAATAATAAATCTAAGGTTCCAAAATCTGCTGCTGCCTTTTCAATGCATTCTTTTACATTTTCAGGATCTGTTACGTTACAGGTATATGCTTTTGCACGTACCCCGTATTCTGCCGCAATTTTTTCTGCAACGGGTGTTCCATCATTTAAATCAAAAATTGCAATATCAGCACCTGCATCAGCAATGTATGCTGCAACTGTTTCGCCTATCCCCTGGTTTCCGCCTGTGACAACACAGACTTTTCCTTTCAGTGAAAATAAATCTTGTTTCATTTTAAGATCTCCTATCTCTTCCTTTATTTATATAGCTTATTGATTTTTGTTTTTAAAGTTTGTTTTGTAAATAGTTTTTATAA
>CANRNK010000008.1 GCA_947631985.1 uncultured Lachnospiraceae bacterium
GGAATGAGCGATTCTGTTGGTGGAATTGCCACATGGATGTATGAAGAGCTGACAATTGGAGATCAAAAAATTGAGCTCGAGAGTGAGATTACACAAAGAGATGCCTCGGAATACGCAAAAGAAGTAAAGGGACAACTGATTGGAGAATATGGCGTCGAGTTTGTGACAGATTCCAAGTCCAAATCGGGTATTCTGACGGTCGTAGACAGGGGAAGCTTTGTTCATATGCAGAATACGCAGTTAAAGGAAATAGCCCTTGACCAGGAAGGGGTTGCTCTTTCTTATAAAATGGCACAAATGCTGGAGGTTGACTTGTATGATATGATTTCCTGGCATAAGGTAGGAGATACAAAGTGGCAGAAGACAAGGGTGACGCAGATATACAGAAATCCAACAGCACAGGGGATGATGATGTCAAGACAGGCGTATGAAGCCCTTACCTATTCTTTTCAGGCTACTTCAATTCTGACGGATCTGTCATTAAAGTCCGATTTTACAGACAAACCAGGAATCAGAGCCGTTATGAATATTAAGGATATGAAGGATGACCTGAATGAAACATTGGAAATCATGGGGATGATGGTAGGAATTATGGTATCTGGAGCAGGAATGCTTGGCATGATCGTGCTCTATAATCTGGGTGTTCTGTCCTTCGTCGAAAAAATGAGGGAGACAGCTACTTTAAAAGTGCTTGGATTTCGTACCGGCCAGATCAAGAAGATATTACGGCTTCAGACCTTGATGATTACGACGATTGGAGTCATCATTGGCCTTCCACTTGGGAATCTGTTCCTGCGGGGGCTGGTATCCAATATGCCAGAGAGCATGGATATGCTTCCCATTATTTTATTTCAATCCTATGTCTATGCAGCACTTGGTACTTTTGCAGTTGCAATCCTGGTCAATCTGATGCTTTCTGGAAAAGTGAAAAAAATTGACATGGTAGATGCACTGAAAGGTCCTGAATAAAGCGACATCATAAAGCGGCATCACCGATAATTTATAAATAATTTATGGATGATGTGGTTGCAGTATGGTAGGATAAGAAGAAGCACTATTTATAAACTATTTATAACAAAAAGCTGAAAACAGATAGCAACAAAAAATAAAAACTGACAGGAAATGAGGTTTTCTACATGCTGAAGTTAGAAAAAATTTCATGGAAGGCGGAGGGCGGAAAAGATATTCTGCAAGACGTTACCTTCCAGATACCAGAGAATAAATTTGTCGTGATTACCGGACCCAACGGGGGCGGTAAGACGACAACAGCGAAATTGATTGCGGGGCTGATGCCACCGACTTCTGGCAAGATTACCTTCCAGGGAAAAGAAATCACCTCGCTGGATGCGACAGAACGTGCAAAAGCAGGAATTGGATATGCATTCCAACAGCCAGTCAGGTTCAAGGGCATCACAGTAAAAGAACTGATTGAAATTGCAACAGGACATAGTCTGTCAGAAAACGAAAGCTGTGCCATTCTGACGGAAGTTGGATTGTGTGCCAAAGAATACGTGAACAGAGAAGTCAACGACAGTCTGTCCGGAGGAGAAATTAAGAGAATCGAGATTGCAACTGTGTTGGCAAGAAGATCAAAGTTATCCGTGTTTGACGAGCCGGAGGCAGGAATTGATCTCTGGAGCTTTACGAGACTGATTGAGGTATTTACCAAACATAGGGAAGAACGTCAGGAAACCATGCTTGTCGTCTCCCACCAGGAACGACTACTTGAAATCGCAGATGAGATCATTGTGATTGCAAATGGAAGAGTCAGTGCACAGGGAAGCCGGGATGAAATTTTACCAGGCTTGTTTGGAGAAAAGCGTAACTGCGCTCCCTGTCCGAAGAAGGAGATTGACGGATATGAATGAGACAACCAAAGCACTTATGAAGATAGTAACAGGCGTGGAAGGAGATTTGGAAGGGGCATATAATATCAGAGAAGATAGTGGATGTGCTGCCAGACATTCCACTGAACTTGTAAAAATAGAATCCAAAACAGACCAACCAGGAATCGACATTACCATTGCACCCGGGGCAAAAGAATCCGTGTTTATTCCTGCTTTTGTGACACATGGAGAAATCACTGATCTGGTATATAATGACTTTTTTATAGGAGAAGGAGCTGATATTACCATTATCGCAGGCTGTGGCGTTCATTCGGATGATCATGGGGATGCGGTTCATAATGGAATTCATCGTTTTTTTATCGGCAAGGATGCAAGGGTTCTCTATGTTGAGAAACATGTAGGAACTGGCGTCGGTACAGGTAAGAGAAGTATCAATCCAGTGACTGAGGTTGAAGTAGGTGAGAATGGGTATATGGAAATGGATACAACCCAGATCAAGAATGTAGATTCTACAGTAAGAACCACCAATGCAGTCCTTTTAAAAGGGGCCAAGCTAGTCATTAGAGAGCGTCTTATGACAGATGGAGACCAGCTTGCCGAGACGAACTTCAGGGTGGAAATGAACGGCGAAGATTCCAGCGTGGACCTGGTATCCAGATCTGTAGCAAGGGGAAATTCAAAACAGACTCTCTATTCTAACATTGAAGGCAATGCAAAATGCAGTGGACATTCAGAATGTGATGCGATTATTATGGATTATGCAACGGTCAACGCTGTGCCAGGACTTCTGGCCAACAATATTGATGCGGCGTTGATTCATGAAGCAGCAATTGGGAAAATCGCTGGCGAGCAGATTATGAAATTGAAAACACTTGGTCTGACAGAAGCAGAAGCAGAAGAGAGAATCGTAAACGGATTCCTAAAATAGACAGGGAGAAGATCCTGGTATGAATGAATCAAAATTAGTCGACAGCATGTTAGATCTCGGTGAAATTCTATTCACTTCCGGTGCGGAAGTGAATCGAATCGAAGATACCCTGATGAGGGTGGGGGAAGCGTATGGTTTCCTGAGAGTGGATGTGCTTACGATTACAGCAAGTATTTTACTGACGGTTCATGCGCCGTCCGGGGCAATTATTACCCAGACGCGAAGGATTCGTAAAATGGAAATCAACATGGAGAAGGTCAGTCAGGCAAATGCCCTTTCCCGTTATATTTGTACTCACAAGCCGGAACTGGAATATGTGCAACAACAACTTCAACAGATCAGGGAAATCAGTCATTATTCTGAAACGGTCATGTTGCTTGCCTATATTTGTGTTGCGGCATCTTTTACTGTGTTTTTTGGAGGAGGTATTCTGGATGCTTTTATTTCAGGCTGTTCGGCTGTGATTGTCAGAATCCTGATCCGGATTGGAAACCGGATTAAAATGAATCCCATCTTTCAAAATATGATGTGTTCGGCGGCAGCAGGATTGATCGTTGTGGCGCTTCACAAAATAGGGTTTTCCATTGACGCTGACAGCATTGTGATTGGCAATGTCATGCTGTTAATTCCGGGACTTGCACTCACCAGCTCCCTTCGGGATATTATTGGTGGAGATATGATCACAGGATTGCTGGTTATGACAGAAGCAATCTTAAAAGCGGTTGCGATTGCAATCGGCTTCACGGTCCTTTTGATTGGAGGGTAATGGGAATGATGGGAGAATATTTTCTCAAAACAACAATGGCTGTGATTGGATCTCTTGGATTTGCTGTTTTTTTTAATATCAAAGGAAAAAAACTGCTCGCAATTGCCCTTGGAAGTGCGATTTGTATGATGAGTTATTTTTTTGCTTTTTTTCATCTTCAGGATAAAGTATTCAGTATCTTAATCGGTGCGATTCTGGTATCAGGGATTGCAGAGATTACAGCCAGGATTATGAAAACTCCAGTCATCATTTTACTCGTACCTATGGTGATTCCATTGGTTCCGGGAGGAGATCTCTACTACAGTATGCGCTACTTTATTCTGGGCAATACGCAGGAGTTTGGTATTAGTTTCCAGGTTATGCTAAAAGAGGCGGCTGCGATTGGTTTTGGAATCATACTGGTATCCTTCCTGGTACAGGTTATCTTGAAAAGCAGAAAATATTGGATGGAAATCAGAAAATAAAGTGAAAATCTAAAAAACATAGACAAAGATTCTGATAAAAGATATAATTTATCTATCTAATAAACTGCAACTTCTTAACCACACATCAGCCAAGTGAGGTGACTTATGACGGACCAGGGGAAGAAAATGAAACAGGAAAAAAATGGAGACACAATTCAAGATAGAGAAGTTGAACTGCTCCACCAGGAGTATGAATCTTTTGAAGAAATGAACAGCCAAGTGAGGCCTTTTTTTTCCACAGCGAAGTTGTTTCTTCTTTATGTGATATTTGGATGTCTATGGATTTTATTATCAGATAGAGTTCTTTCCTGGATGGTTGGAACAGGGGAGAGGTATATTCAGTTCCAGTCTTATAAAGGGTGGTTTTATGTATTCATTACGGGTTTTGTGTTTGGTGTTTTTATTTATCATACATTGAAACTGTATAAGAACTCAATCGTGTCTGTTCTAAAGGGGTATGAAGAGCTAAGTGCGACCTATGAAGAACTGACTGCGATGAATCAGGAGCTTGACGACCAGAATGCGATGCTCGAGGATCAAAAAGAAACGATTACTCTGAGCAACCAGAGATATCAGCTTGCAATCGAAGGATCTAAGGATGGGATCTGGGAATGGGATGTTGTGAAGGATCGCTATTATGTTTCGCAACGCTGGCGGGAATTATATAGTACCAATAAAAACACTATGGAGGCTGGAATTCGCTCCTTTGGTGTTCTTCTTTATCCTGGTGACTGGGAGAGAGTCTGGGAAGAACTAAAAAATTATATGGAATCCAGAGATGGAATTTATGAAAGCACTTATCGGGTAATCAGCAAGTCGGGAGAAGTACGCTGGATTTTATCCAGAGGAAAAGGATACTGGGACAATGACGGAAAACCAGTCAGAATTGTTGGCTCTCACACTGATATGACACAGTTTTTTGAGATGGAAGAGAAGCTTAAGAAGCTTGCCTACTATGACCCGTTAACTGACTTGCCAAACAAGAATTATCTTGAAATTAAAAGTAAAGAATTTTCAGGCGAAAATGCGGAGTTTTCACTTGTAGTACTAGATATTGATGATTTTAAGACTTTAAATGATATGTATGGACATATTATTGGCGACCGTTATATCAAGAATATAGCATCCCATCTTAACCATCAGAAGGCAAAAAATGAAATAGTAGCCCGAATCGGTGGTGGACAGTTTGCCATATTGATACAAGGGGAAAATAATGCAGAGATGGGAACCAGAGTCAGAGAGATTATGGAATCCTTAAGGCAACCTTTGGAAATCGGGGAACAGACTTATTTTGGAAGCTGTAGTGGTGGAATGGCCTGTTATCCGTACCATGCAAGGGAATATGCTTTACTATTCCAGGCGGCAGAGATTGCGATGTATCTTCAAAAAGAAAAAGGAAAAGGAAATTATTCGATCTTTGAGCCAATCATGTTTGAGAACAGTCTGAGAATCATGGAGATGCGCAATGAACTGAGAATGGCGATTGACCAGAGTGAGTTTACCTTGCATTACCAGCCACAATATAATCTGATTTCTGGAGAGATGAGTGGCATGGAAGCATTGATTCGCTGGAATCATCCAGTAAAAGGGTTCATTCCGCCGATGGAGTTTATTCCATTTTCCGAAAAAACAGGGCATATTACGCCAATTTCTTCGTGGGTACTGAAAACCGCTGTAATACAGAAACGGTTGTGGGAAGCGAAGGGATATAAACCCGCCAAGATGGCGGTCAATCTGTCGGGATACGTGATTACTGATGAAGAGAGCCTACAGAAAATCTGTGATGTCATAGAAGAACTGCAGATACAGCCAGATGAGCTGGAAATAGAAGTAACAGAGACAGCGGTCATGCTACAGTTGGATCAGGCAAAAGAAAGCCTGGAAAAACTGCGGGAAACGGGAATCAGTATCGCGATGGATGATTTTGGAACTGGATATTCGTCCCTGACCTACCTGCATAGTTTGCCCTTCGATATCGTGAAAATCGATCGGGATTTCCTGAAAAACATAGTGAACAGTGAGGAAGAGAACGAAGAGAGTATTATGTATGAAACCGTAATCAGTATGGCTCATAATATGAAACTACGCGTTGTTGCAGAAGGGGTAGAGACAAAAGAACAAAAGGAATTCCTAATCAAACATCATTGCGATGTGGGGCAGGGGTACTATTTTGCGAGACCACTTCCTGCAAATGAAATGGAAAGACGATTAGAGGAAGAACTGAATGGATAAGATTATTAATAAATTCCGACTTACCATACTCATCACCTTGATTCTGATGGCAGGTATCATTGTCGGTATTATTCACTTTCCTATGAGAAGCGAGCTTGAGAAAGAAACAATTCATAATTTTGAATTAGAAGCAAGACTCAATATGCAGATTCTGGAACAATATATTGAACTCTGCCTTCTGGGAACACGGTCACTTGCCAGTAGAACCGAGATTAGAAATCAGGCAGCAGAGTATTATGAAGGCAATGTGACATGGGAAGAAATGACAGAGTATATTCAACCCAGATATATGGATGGACTTTCTTCTCTTCGCAATCTGGTGGGAGCCGCGAGAATCATTGATGGAAAAGAAGCGGTTTCATTTGGGAAGATTGAACTTTTTTCGGATGACTATACACGGATTCCAGAGGAAGATATGTACGTTCTGACGCATGAAAAAGACAGAATGACTTTGAAGGTCATGATTCCTCTGTTTGACGAAACGAGATTCCTTGGCTATGACATGGTTTTATTTGATGCGACCAAGATTCTGGAAGAGATTGGGAAAACAGATTATAATTTCGCGATTTTTGGAAAATCAGAAATAGAACTTCTGACGGGAGAGGATACTTTGCTTGGATTTTCAGAAGGGAAATTATATCATAAGAATGGGAATACCTTCTACATCAAAGAATTTGTATCAAGTGAGCAGTTTTATTACATTATTGTACCAGACAAATATCTCTATGCGCCTGTAGAAATGCTGAGTCTTCGGATTACACTGGTAGCATTGGTAGTGATTCTATCTGCAGTTCTTTACTCAAACTGGTATATTGTTGGGAAGGCAAGAGCCGTTCTTGAGATCACAGAAGAGAGCAGAATGAAATACAAAGAATATGCCATAAAAGATACCCTGACAGGTGCCTTTTCGAGACGCTATCTGGAAAAAGTAAGGCAGGAATGGGAAGCGGAAAGCGCTGCGGGAGTCTTGCAGGCATCGGTTACGTTTGTTGATATCGATGATTTCAAAGGATTGAATGATAGATACGGACATGATGTGGGAGATGAAGCACTCAAATATCTCGTGCGTGTGTTTAATGAAAACATACGAAGTGGAGATGTGTTAATTCGAAATGGTGGAGACGAATTCATCCTGATCTTAAAAGATTGTTATCTCTATAAAGCAACAGAAATTGTGACAAAGGTACAGGAAATCTTAAGAGAACATCCGGATTTTGCATATCCAGTTCATTTTTCCTACGGAATTTCCGAAATTACAGATATGGCACATTACGATACAATGCTTCGGGAAGTAGATAGCAGAATGTATGAAAATAAAAAGGCAAAAAAGGTGAGCAGAGAATTTGCCGTGGAACATACTGAGCAGAAGGAATAAGTTTATTTTAGAAAGAAGATGATTTGCATTGCAAAGTGACAAAAGACTTACGGAATGCTACCAAAAAGCATTGGCTGATAAAGATATCATAAAAGTCACGGAAAATACCAGGATGGTATTTTTTAGTGATGTTCATAGAGGCGATAATAGCCTTGCGGATGAATTTGCGCATAATCAGACGATATTTGCTTATGCGTTAGAATATTACAACAAGCTTGGATATCATTACCTGGAACTTGGTGACGGAGATGAGTTGTGGGAATATAAGAAGTTTAGTCTGATCAGAAGTGCTCATAGTGACATTTTTTACTTGTTAAAGAAGTTCTATGATGATTCAAGGTTTACCTATTTTTATGGCAACCATAATATGATGTTCCGCAATCCGAATAAAGTAAAAGAACTGCATCAGTTTTATGATGATTATCAGGATATTGAGACTTCTTTATTTCCAGGAATCAAGATTTATGAGAGCATGGTGCTCAAGGATGAAAAATCCCAGAAAGAAGTGTTGCTGGTACATGGTCATCAAGGTGACACAACGAATGATAAGTTATGGTTTGTCTCTTCTATCTTAGTAAGATATTTCTGGAGAAATATGCATGTAATTGGGCTGAAGAACCCAGCAAGTCCTTCCAAGAACCGTGTGAAACGGCATAAAATTGAAAAGCGATACACAAAATGGATCCAAAATCATGGTGTTGGGATTCTATGTGGGCATACACATCGTCCAAAACTACCGGATGCTGGTACACCACCCTATATGAATACAGGCTGCTGCATTCATCCGAGAGGAATTACCGGAATTGAACTGATTAATCGGGAATTCTATCTGGTGAACTGGTATATCAAAGGGGATGACTTTGGGCAATTAATCATTACACGAAAAATTGTAAAAGGACCTCTGAAATTTGAGGATCTGTGAATAATTTCCTATAGAAAAATCAAAGAAAAAAATGGATATGCAAGGATGCATATGATATAATAAAATTGGTTAAGCTTCCCAACTTAAGCGGGAAAAAGTCCCGATAAACAAGGGGATTATAATTGAATAGGGAAAGGCGGAGATGTAGTATGATGAAAGTAATTTTCCTCGACATCGATGGTGTTTTAAACTCACACAGTTTTCTAATGACCAACAAAAGTGCGCTCTTTGACCCTGATAAGATTAAGATATTAAAAAAAGTTGTTAGAGAAACAGAAGCGGAGCTGATTCTGCATTCAACATTAAGAGATCATTTCAAAAGTGATATGACACCCGTTACCGCACCGGCATGCGAGCTGACAGATATGTTGTTTGAAGAAGGTATGTTTCTGATTGACAAAACCAATGAAGAGAACGACCGGGAAACCAGTATCAAGAAGTGGCTTGAGAAGAATCATGTCAAGAGCTATTGCATCATAGATGATGAAAAAAAGCTTTTTTCATCAGAAGTCAGTCATCTTGTTGCTCCGTGTAAGGATGAGGGAATAGACGAGGAATGCGCCAGGAAGGCGATTTACATTTTAAGAAGTAGCAGTGAATAAGATGCATCAAAAAAAACCATTCTCACTCAGAAGGCGCTGAAGGAGAATGGTTTTTGATTATAGATAGCGAATCAATTCAATTGTAAGAGAAGGAGGAACACTTGTTACGGTTGCCTCATCCACCATCATACCAATCAGGCTGATTTCTTCTGTTTCGAAATCATTTCCGAGAAGGTGCCAGTAGTATTCTTCCATTTCTTCCTGGCGTTCCATATAGAGATAGTGCTTTAATTCGTCCATGCTTTTATCGGACAGGGTTACTTGGCCGATTTGGAGTAAGATAGAAATCTGTTTTTCGTCTTCCAGAATAGAAAGGGTAAGTCCCTTTGCATTGTGAGAGAGAAAATACTCCACAAGTGCATTTGCTATAAGGGCTATTTTTTGTTTTTCATAAGTCATTTTTTTCTTCCTTTCAGGACTTCTTAGGCGGAATTAGTGTATTTAGGAGTGGGTATAACAAGGATGCAATCAATCCAGAAGAAAAGCCATTACTATATAGATTCAGGCCTCCATGGACAGCACCCACATTCATAGAGACGGATACATGAAGAAAACCAGCAATCATACCAACGATGGGACCGAATCGACCGGAAATCGGTGCAAGAGCGGTACCAAACAATCCAGCGATGATAAAAGAGGTTGAGTTGCTATCCCAGATTTTCAAAACGCCTGCCAGATAAACACCAATCAGAATTGGGATTACATTCTTAGGATGTTTCCCAAAAGCAGCAAATCCAGATACTGCGAAGATAGCACCAATGACAGGTCCGTTATAGACGCCATTGCTTCCAACCAGAAAGACAAAAATCATGGAAAGAAATCCCATAACACCCATGTTGATGAAGGTAATACCATACCCTTCGAGCTGCGTAAAATCAGTAATTAATTTGCCTGAATATTGGAAAATCCTACGGTATCCTCGAAATGTATAGCCATTTAGGCAGAATCCAAGAATAAGAAAGAATAAGAAGAAAGAACCCAGAAGCAATTCAAAGAACAAGTCATATTCCTTTGAGAGAAGTAATTGTGGAACCAGATTCAAACCAAAGCTCTTGAACAGGGAATTCAGAATTATGGCAATAATTCCCACTGAAAAACCAACATTGTATAAATTATATCCATCGTGAATAGAGATAATATTGGCAGAGAGAGGGGTGATTACAAATCCGCAAAAGGCACCAAATGCGATGGCAGATGGAATCGAAATGTAATAAGGAAGGGGGAGTCCAAATGCAAGTTCACTCACTGCAGGAGCCAGCGCTGTGGAAAACATGATGATGACAAGAATATTTTTAAATTCAATCTTTAATATCTTTGCATAAAGATATCCGCCAAGATACATGGGGAGTACATTGAAAATATTTTTTCCAAAAAAAGAAAAGCCAATGGTCATAAAAGTTGCAGCAATCAGCATACCACTAAGTTTGACGCGAAGACAGTAGGCAAGTGTAACTGTCATGAAACACAAAACTGAGACATTGACGAGGGTTGCACCCAGTCCACCGATTTCTAAGTAATCTACCAGTAGAATATCGGAAGAAAGAACAATCTGTATCAGCCCATGAAATATTTCGCCAGGAGTGTCAATAAGAAAGGCCATCAAAAAGAGAAGGAAAGGGAAGGCCAGGATAAATTGGTAGTTTCGTTTACGGTTCTTATTTAACTGGTGGTGTTTTTTTGTCAGTTCAGTCAATAGGTTCCTCCTTGTGTGATTTTTTTATAGTATAACAGAAGGAGGGCAGTGCGAAAAGAAAAAAATGCTGGGTGGGTTGTGATTGTGTAGTTTTCCTGTATAAGTTATAATAAAAGGATAAAAAGGGTATAAAAATAGGACATTTTGACTGTGGAGGCGAAGGAATGAATAAGGAATGCAGTAGGGAATTACAGGGTTTACTGGAGGAAGAGATAAAAGCAGGGAAGTTGCCAGGAGCAGCGATTGCGATTTACGAAAAGGGAGAAGAAAAGTATTGTGGCTGTTTTGGAGAGCGCGATAGGGAGGAAGGTCTTCCATTGGAACGAGATACGATTCTTCGGATTTACTCTATGACGAAGCCAGTAACAGCAGTTGCTTATAAAATATTAGAAGAGAGAGGGCTGATTGGACAGGCGGACCTGGTAAGTCAGTTTCTTCCGGAATTTGCGAATTGTAAGGTGATAAAGGATGGATTGCTCGCCCCGATGGAGAGAGAAATCCGAATTGGGGATTTGCTGACGATGACATCAGGTCTTGTCTATCCGGATCTGGATGAAGCAGGGAAGTGCATGCAGGATATTTTTGATGAGATCTCACAGAAGATTGGGGAAGGCGTTGGATTTACCACCAGAGAGGTAGTTCGAAAAATTGCTTCGGCACCGTTGGCATTTCAGCCGGGCGAGCGATGGAGATATGGATTGTCTACAGATGTGCTGGGAGGCATCATTGAAGTAGTGAGTGGAAAGTCACTTCGCGACTTTTACAGGCAGGAGATTCTGGATCCACTTGGCATGACGGATACGGACTTTTATGTTCCATATGAGAAGCAGGAGAGACTTGGACAGCTATATAAAAGGTCGCAGGGTGGACTTGTAATAGATGAAAACAGACATCTGGGATTGTCCCTTGGATTGACGCCACCCGCATTTGAATCGGCTGGAGCAGGGTTGTTCTCTACGTTGGATGATTATTCGAAATTTGTCCGGATGCTTGCAGGAAAAGGAAGCTTTCAGGGGACGCGTATCCTGTCGGAACAGAGTGTATTAGAGTTTCAGAAGAATGGACTCAGTGAGAGACAGTTGAAAACAGTCGATTTTGATCAGCTGGCGGGATTTGGGTATGGACATTTTATGAGGTGCCGTATGGATAGTTCCAGGATTCCAGGGAAAGGCGTAATTGGAGAATTTGGCTGGGATGGCTGGACAGGACCCTATTTCAACATTGTTGTGGAAGAGGACTCTGCGATTCTGTTTATGGTGCAGATCAGTGAATTCAACCGTTATGATCTGATCTGGAAACTCCATAACGTAATCTATAAATAAAATAATAGGAAATAAAAGCGAAGGGATGGTTGCCAGGATGGAATGGATCTATGAAGAAAAAAGGATTTATTTACTGGATGAAAATGGGAATCTGGTGTGTGAAGCGAATCTTTCCTACCAGGATGAGAAGACAATGATAATTCAACGAATCTATGTAGAACCAGTATACCGAAACAGAGGATTTGCAGATCTTACGATGCAGACAGTGATGGCATATGTTGAGAAAAATACGCTGAAGGTTGTGCCAGTCTGTCCGTATGCGATTGCATGGCTGGAAAAAAGGGTGAAATAGCGTTATTGGGAACAGCTGCAAGGGGGTGCAATTGGATGGATCAATTCAGGAAGCGATACAAGGTTCTTTCCTTATTCATCATGGTTTTGTTAGCGTGCTGTATTATTCTGATTTTCACGTTTCATATTATGAGATTAATGGATGTTTATATCTTGCAGGGACAGTCGAGTATCCGAAAAGAAAAGGAACTGTTTGTGATGGACGGGGTCAATAATATGGTCTCGGATGTCGACGATGCAAGAGCGGATGTCAGTGAGTTGTATGAGAAGCTTTCGGAGGAAACAGCAGTATATCTCGCCAACTATTATTCAGAATTACCTGAGCATTTTCTGGAATTTTGTTATGGTTATTTTGAGATACCAGATAGTGTGGAGCGCTATGATGCACTGATTGAAAATACTGAAACAGGAGAGATCGCATACCAGAGTGGACCGATACCACTCAGAGGAGAACTGTCACAGCTTGAGTGGGTTGCAGACTTAAAAGAAAGTCTGGCGTTTTACCATCATAGAAGCTATGGTCCCTACGAGGTTTATTGGGGAGTCGACCGGGAATTTTTGGAAGAGGAGCAACTGAAAAAATCATATGAAATGATTCGTTCCATCAATTTTAGGGAAGATACTCTGATCTGGGTTGATGAGATACGAAAGCGCGAAGGTGGGGAAAACTATGCAATCAGGCAATATGACTCTACCCAGCCAACGAAAGGCAGCACGTTCCTGTCGACAACACAGCTTGATGCAGTAGGGAGAGCGTATCATGAAGCAGTATTAAATAATCTTAACAGGTCGGGATCGTCCCTTCTTGAGTATAATTATGTGAATACAAAAAAAGACAGAAGGGAAGAAATGCTCGTCTATTCGAAGATATATGCAGATTATAACTGGATCATTTCAATGGGAATAAAATCCGTCACAAGAAATGAATTTGAAGAACTGATTTATGACAAAAGGATGGCAATTGTTAAGACGCTGGCACTGCAGATTTGTCTGGTTTTAGTTGTCCTGCTGGCAGCCGCGGTGATTGCCCAGATGTTGCTTGAAAAATGGTATTATAACCGTTCGGGAAAAACGCTGAAGGAACAGGCTAACAGTGATGCCTTGACGAAGATTTTTAACCGCAGAGGCGGCATGACCTGCCTGGAGCAGACCTTTAAGAAGTTCAAAGAGAATGCAGATGGTTCCGCAATTGTGATGTTAGATATTGACAATTTCAAAACACTAAATGATACGTATGGGCATGAATTTGGCGATCAGGTATTGGTGCAGACGGTCGAATCCATTAAGAGGCATATTCGAAGTACCGATGTATTTGTCAGGTGGGGTGGAGAAGAATTTCTCTTAATCTGTTTTGGATTACAACCAGAGTATTTGCAGTATTTTGCCAGAAAAATATTAGACGCAGTCAGATATGTTGAGTATCAGGCAGAGGGAGACCGGCTATATGTTACTGTTTCCATGGGAATTGCATTCTATGAAGCGGAGGATGCGGAGTTTGCGCAAGCTGTGAAGAGGGCAGACTTTGCATTATATAAGGCAAAAGAGAATGGCAAGAATCAGGCAGCAGTTTGTGTGGGGGATGAAATCTTCAACTGTGAGTAAGATATGATTCAATGATATATCAGGAACCAATGCTTCCTTGAAAGAACAGGAATCAATGAAACATAAAAAAGATGTAGCAAATGCTGCATCTTTTTTTATAGGAAAAGGAATAGACATGTTAAGCCAACGTGCTTTAAAAAACATGATTTTTAATTGCTTCAAAGCTTTCTGTACTAATGACATGTTCGATACGGCAGGCATCATTGATTGCAATTTCAGGGGTAACCCCTAGTTTGATGAGCCAGGATGATAAAAGATCGTGTCTTTCATAGACCATAGTTGCAATTTTTCGTCCACTTTCTGTCAAAGACAGAAACCCAGCGTCTGAAACAGTAATATATCCTTTTTCACGCAGGTGCTTCATTGCAACACTCACACTGGATTTTTTGAAATCCAGTTCAACTGCAACATCTACAGAACGAACGGCTGGCAATTTTTTAGAGAGAATAAGAATAGTCTCCAGATAATTTTCCGCTGATTCGTTTTCAACATGACCCATAAGATACCTCTTTTCAATCAAAATATGCTCACTTCATATGCTACATTTGCACTGTAAAATTATTCGAATTATAGCATAAAATGAAAATGATAGCAAATCAGAGGCCTTATTTTTTTTGAAAAATAGATTGACACTGCAGATTGGTTAGTCTATACTAACGTTGAGTGTAAATGATTTTCATTCTCAACAATGCACTTTTAAGGTTAAAAAACGATGATACTATAATTTCTTTCATGAGGAGGAGTCATATGCCTTTATCAATGGTAAAAGCTGGCGAAAGTAATACAATCAAAAGAATTGGTGGCAAGGATGAAACCAGGAGATTTTTGGAAAATCTTGGATTCGTGACAGGAAGCGCAATCACTGTGATCTCTAAAATTGGTGGGAATGTAATTGTGAATATTAAAGATTCCAGAGTTGCAATCAATAAAGATATGGCAAACAAGATTATGGTCTAAGGCAGACGGAGAGGATATGACAATGAAGACACTAAAAGAAATTCCCTGTGGAGAAACTGCAAGGGTAAAAAAACTCAATGGAGAAGGTGCCATAAAAAGAAGAATCATGGATATGGGAATCACCAAAGGGATTGAAGTTTTTGTGAGGAAAGTTGCACCACTTGGAGATCCGATTGAGTTAACGGTCCGTGGATATGAGTTATCGCTGCGAAGAGCAGATGCAGAACTGATTGAAGTAGAATAAAGTAAAGAAAGGTACGGTTAAGTAGATGTCAATTAAAATAGCACTTGCTGGAAATCCAAATTGTGGAAAAACCACTTTATTTAATGCACTCACAGGATCGAATCAGTTTGTTGGAAACTGGCCAGGGGTAACGGTAGAGAAAAAGGAAGGAAAACTGAAAGGACAAAAAGAGGTTATTATCACTGACCTGCCGGGTATCTATTCTCTTTCGCCTTATACATTAGAGGAAGTAGTGGCAAGGAATTATCTGATTAACGAAAGGCCTGACGCGATTATTAATATTGTGGATGGAACAAATCTGGAGCGAAATCTGTATCTGACCACACAAATTATCGAGATGGGAATTCCGATGATAATTGCTGTTAACATGATGGATGTTGTTAGAAAAACAGGGGATGAAATTAAAATTGACCAGCTTAGTAAAAAGCTTGGGTGTGATGTAATAGAAATCTCTGCTCTGAAATTGGAGGGAATCGAAAAGGCAGCAATGATGGCTGTCAATCTGGCTAAAACAGGAAAGCTTGTAAAGAGAAAACATACTTTTTCACCAGATTTAGAAGCAGTACTTGACCAGATTGAAGCAAGATTATCCAGTGAGACAAAGGAAGAACAGAAACGCTTTTTTGCTGTAAAATTACTTGAAAAAGACAGCAATATTCATTCCTTTTTGGATGTGATTCCAGATGTGTCAGATCTGATCACTGAATTAGAAGAAAAAATGGAGGATGATACTGAAAGCATTATCATCAATGAACGGTATCAGTTTATCAGTTCTATCATACAGGATTGCTATACGAAAAAACCTCGAAAAGATGGAACAAGCAATACATTGTCAGATAGAATTGACAGAATCGTAACGAATCGTTTTCTGGCTATGCCTATTTTTGCGCTGGTAATGTTTCTAGTGTATTATGTGTCGGTTACCACGGTCGGCGGATGGGCAACAGATTGGGCAAATGACGGTGTGTTTGGAGAAGGATTTCGTTTTTTTGGATTATTTTTTGTACCAGGAGTACCAATTATAGTGGAAGGAATTCTGACTGCAGTTGGATGTGCACCGTGGCTTTCAAGTCTGATTCTTGAGGGGATGATAGGTGGCGTAGGTGCTGTGCTTGGATTTGTTCCGCAGATGCTTATTTTATTTTTCTTCCTGGCATTTTTGGAAGCTTGTGGCTATATGGCAAGAATTGCTTTTATTATGGATCGTGTTTTTCGCAAATTTGGATTATCCGGTAAATCCTTTATCCCTATGCTGATTGGAACGGGTTGTGGAGTGCCTGGCATTATGGCATCCAGAACCATTGAAAGTGATAAAGATCGTAAAATGACGATTATAACAACAACATTTATCCCTTGCGGGGCCAAACTCCCCATTATTGCATTAATTGCTGGTGCTCTGTTTGATGGAGCCTGGTGGGTTGCCCCAAGTGCTTATTTTGTTGGAATTGGATCAATTCTTGTTTCTGGAATTATTCTAAAGAAAACAAAATTATTCGCAGGAGATCCTTCTCCCTTTGTAATGGAACTGCCGGCCTACCATATGCCTACCTTTGGCAACCTGATGAGAAGTATGTGGGAGAGAGGTTCTTCTTTTATTAAAAAAGCAGGAACTGTAATCTTACTATCGGCTATCTTTATCTGGTTTACGTCTAATTTTGGAATTGTGAATGGAAAATTTGGAATGGTAGAAGACTTAAGCGATGGATTTCTTGCTATGCTTGGAAGTATCCTTGCTCCAGTATTTATTCCACTTGGATTTGGAGATTGGAAGGCAGCGGTTGCTACCATTACAGGACTTGTTGCAAAGGAGAATGTGGTTGGAACCTTTGGTGTACTCTACGGATTTGCGTCCGTTGCAGAGGATGGATCGGAGATCTGGGGGACTCTTGCTGGCAGTATGAGTGCAGCAGCAGCCTATTCCTTCCTGGTATTCAACCTGTTGTGTGCTCCTTGCTTTGCAGCAATTGGAGCAATTAAACGAGAGATGAATAACGCAAAGTGGTTTTGGTTTGCAATTTTTTACCAGACAGGCCTTGCATACCTGGTAGCAATGTGTATCTATCAGACAGCTACTTTTGTGTCAACAGGCCAGATCGGAATCTGGACAGTGGTAGCAATGCTTTGCATGATTGGATTTTTTTATCTCTTATTTCGAAGCGAAAAGACGGTAAGAGTCAAAGGAGTGAGAACATGGGCGGAACAATCTTAGTTGGACTAGTCGTCCTGTCAATTGTAGGACTTGCGATTAGAAAGTTGATGAAGGATAAAAAGACTGGAAATACCTGCAGCGGAGGCTGTAGTAACTGTAAAGGAGGATGCCATTAGGCATCCCCCTTTTTTTAATACGCGATCATACATTGCTGGTTCTACTCTATTTCGTACTTTTCTCTAAATTCACTGGGTGATAGTTGATAATAGTTCTTAAATGCTTTGCTAAAATAGTTGCTATTGCTGTAACCCAGTCGCTCTGCAATCTGCTGAATTTGCATATTCTGATCAAGGAGCAATTCCTTTGCGCGGCTCATGCGTAGGTTCAGTGCATATTCATAAATACCACATCCATGCTTTTTTTTGAATAATTTTGAGAGATACTCTTTGGAAACAAAGTACTTTTCACTAAACATGGAGACAGTAATATCGTCGCAATAATTTTTAGTTACATAGTCTTTGATATCATCAATGATTTCGATGGGAGAAATCTCCTGGGTCTCTGACAGTAAAGTATCGTGCTCCCGATTTGAAAGCTGCAATCCTTCTACGGCCATGGCAATCGCATGATTCAATTCTTCTTCTGCAATTGGCTTGAGAAGATATTCAATTGCACCACCCTTAATGGCGGCATGCGCATAATTGAAATCATCATATCCACTCACTACGATAAATTTTGCATCAGGAAATTCTTCACTCGCAATCTTCAGGAAACTGATTCCGTTCATGATGGGCATATTCATATCCAGAAAAACAAGATCCGGATGCAGTTCCCGCATGCAGGAAAGACCGTCCTTTCCATTGTAGGCAGAAAAAGGGGTTTGCACTTTTAAGTCACGCCATTTGCCCAATGCAATAATTGCGGCATGAACAGGTTTTTCATCGTCTATAATCAAAGATCTATACATTGTTAACTCCTATCTGAGACAATTTTTCTTCCGAATCAGAGGGAAGAATTGCAGGTTCCACCGCCAACTCTTTGTTTACGAGAGTTGACCTGTTATCAGTCGTGACCGGAATCATGAGTGTAACACAGGTTCCTTCGAGATAACGGCTCTCGATGGTCATTGTAGCGAGTCCATTATATAACAGTGTAAGCCTGCTGTATAGATTTACAAGACCAATACCAGTTTCACCACGACGAGTCAGACTATCCGTAAGATGGGAACGAAGTGCAGCAAGTTTTTCTTCTGCCATCCCACATCCATTATCCTGAACAGTTATAATCAGGGAATCGTGTTCCAATCGACTTTTGACATGGATTCTGATTTGCGATACTTCTTCTTCCATGCCATGCAGGATAGAGTTTTCTACCAGAGTCAGAATGCTGATTTTAGGAAGCCTTTGTTTTTTCGTGTTCTCCTGAATTTCAAATTCATATTCCAAGTGTTCTTCAAAACGGGATTGCTGTAGAAACAGATAATCAGAAACATATTTCATTTCCTGTTCCAGGAATGAAAAGTCCCCATCTTTGATGGAATAACGAAGCATAGAAGCAATTGCATTCACCATGGATGGAATTTTTTTGTTTCCGGAAAGAATGGCTTCTGTTGAAATAACCTGAAGCGTATTATACAAAAAATGTGGATTTAGCTGTGCCTCCAATGCAATCAGACGCGCTGTTTTTTCATTGATTTCAGAGACATAATTTTTATTGATCAGATCATTGATGTGCAGAATCATAGAGTTATAATTTTCTGCAAGATTGGCAATTTCAACACTCCCACTGATATCGGCAGACTGCGTAAAGTTTCCACCCCCCACCTTTTGTAAACGGTGAGATAAAGTAGAAAGCGGCTTGGTAATCAGGCGAATAAAGACAATCGCCAAAATTACAGACAAACTAATCGCCAGAAAGGCCAGAATAAGACTGATATTACGTGTTGATGCTATCTGTTCCTGTATGGCAGCCTGTGGCTTCAGAGAAAGTAGATGATACCCACGGCTTTCACTTTCGTGAAAAACAGCTAAATAAGACACGCCATCAATCGGCATGGTTAGGTAGTTTTGACCGGGTTGCTTTTTTTTCATATCCAGTATGACATTTGCTAACAGATTGGTATCTGCGAATTTAGGTGAGCTCGAGTAGAAAAGCTGATAGTTGGAATCCAGCATAATGAGATATTCACCATCCTCCACATAATTTCCAGCCAGAGAAGACAGATAAGAATCATCGACTGTCAACTCGATAATGGCAAGCGGATGCTGGTCCTCAATTCTGATAATCGTTCTATAATAAGTACATAATGTCCCAGGCGCTGGGGAAGGTACCATATGCATAAAATCAGGCTTTGCCGTGAAGGAATCATAAAAAGGAAGTGCAGATGCTTTTACATGATATAGGTTTTGAACCATATGCTTACGCTTCGTGATCTCAAAATCGGGATCCTTTCTTGTCAAATAGATACGATAAGAGAGTAAGTCATTCCGATTGTCGAACTGACTGGCAAGCAGATTAGAGATCGTAGAAGTATCGTGATAATCCATCACAACCCGTGAATTCAGAATATTCATAAACGAAGAGTTTTGCCGGAGTAAGAGAGAATACCGATCCAACTCACCAAAATAAGCATCAATATTCTGACTTTCCAGACGCAACATGGAAGAAGTAATCTCTGTCTGCTGTGTCATAATCGTAGTACTATTACTCTTATAATTAAATAGGATAAGAGACAAAATAACCATCGAAAACACCACAGAAATCAACAATGCAAGCTGCGATGCCAAAGTCATTGAATTCAACTTCCCCTTAATCATACCCTTAATCCCCAGTACCCGAACCTTAATACCCTGACCAAATTCCATCCTTTTCTTCATCCAACCCCCACTAATCCAAGCCCCAATCCTATTCCTGATGCATCCCTTGACACTATCCTTAATCCTACACCTAATGCTCCCAAAACCCTGACTTTGATTCTACCACTACACGGCCCTAAAACCAAGATACTGATTCTTATATTCTAAAATCCCCATAATACCTCACCTTACATCTATTCTACCAACCCATCTATATCTTTTCCAAGCGCTACCAGCCTTACATCCATGCGATCCAGCCATCGGTAACCTTCCTGAATGCGACCGGCAATATGATTTTCAAAAGGAGTCTCTGAATTCGTCTGTACTTAGGCTCGGTTCCTACGAGCCTTATGTACAGCTACGAATGAAGTGAAGCGAGAGCGCCTCCGACTTTGAAAACATATGCCGGCCGCTTTCCCACAACCTTCTGGGTAGCACCCACAACCTTCCGGGTAGCACACGTGAGCACTTGGCAGCACCCTCTTTATCTATTATTATCACATAATCGACATAAGAAACAAGATTCCTTGTATAATTTGTTCACAAAATTACCAGTACCTGTTCATGAAATTGCATTTATTTATAATTTAAGAGAGTCTATACTTGGAAACATAGGAGGAATTCACAAATGCATGAAATCAGAATAGAAGAAAATAAGATCTATATGAGATTTGAAATCAACGAGCAGGAACAGATCAAGCTAATGCATCTGAGTCTGCTTCCTGAAACAGGGAAAAAGATTCCAGAGGAAGAAAAAGGTGGTTTCCGTGTTGTAGAAGTGAATTACTCAGGACTCGACAGGCCGGAAGAGCGTCATGGAATTAAGTATATTGTTACGGCGCCCGGATACAGACTAAAGTATCAAAGCCATGCGGATTATCGCAATGAACTGGGAAGAAAGCTTGAAATTATGAACTATGATGATGCAACAGGCTGTTTTGTAACAAGTCATTATCAGTTTTATGATGGAATCCAGGTCATCCGTTCTTATACAGAAGTTGAGAATAGAGGAGAAGAGGAACAAACATTAGAATACGTCTCTTCCTTTTACTATAATGGAATTGAAAAAGAGGGAATCCTTCCACGGGATCAAAAGATGAAAGTTTGGATTGGTCATAATTCCTGGCAACGGGAACTACAGTGGAAAAGTTATAGCTTTGATGATATGGGACTTGGACAGTCGCAGCCAGATGCGATACAACGTTCTTCTAAGGTGATTGGTGTGACCAATACAGGCAACTGGTCAACCAAAGAATACCTTCCAATGGGATATCTGGAAAATACAGAAACAGGAAGCAATCTGCTATGGCAGATAGAACACAATGGTTCCTGGCACTGGGAGATCAGTGATGTAACAGGACATTTTTATCTACAGCTTTCAGGCCCTACAGAACAGGAATCTCATTGGTGTAAAATACTAAAACCTGGAGAAAAATTCATTTCTGTTCCAGCAGCAGTGGCAGTTGGGGTGGACGGTTTTGATGAAGCAGTTGGACAATTGACAAAATATAGAAGGACAATCAGAAGACCAAATGAAGATAACAGAAAGCTTGGAATTATCTTCAATGATTATATGAACTGTCTGTTTGCAGATCCGACGACAGAAAAGGAAATACCCCTGATCAAGGCTGCAAAAGAAGCAGGCTGTGAGTATTATTGTATTGATGCTGGGTGGTATGCAGCTGGATTCTGGTGGGATAACGTAGGAGAATGGCAACCAAGTCTGGAACGATTTCCAGGTGGAATAGAAGAAGTGATTTCCATGATTCGTGATCATGGAATGATTCCAGGTCTGTGGCTGGAACTGGAAGTAATGGGAATCAACTGTGAATTAGCTGGGAAAGTTCCAAAAGAATGGTTTTTTATAAGACATGGAAAGAAAGTATATGATCGAAGCAGATATCAGCTTGATTTTAGAAATCCACAAGTCAGAGCTCATGCAGATGAAGTAATAGACCGACTGGTTAACAGCTACGGTGTCGGATATATCAAAATGGATTATAATATTGAACCTGGAATTGGAACGGAAATAAACGCGGACAGTTTTGGAGACGGTTTGTTGGGACATGAGCGGGCTTATCTTGCCTGGCTGGATTCTGTTTTTGAAAGATACCCGGATCTGATTATAGAGAATTGCAGTAGTGGTGGGCTCAGGATTGATTACGCAATGTTACAAAGACATAGTATTCAGTCAACTTCTGATCAGGAAGATTACAGACACTATGCTACAATTGCAGCGAATTCCCCTACAGGAGTCACACCAGAGCAGTCTGCAATCTGGTCCTATCCTTTGCGAGAAGGAGATAAAGAAGAAGTTGTCTTTAATATGGTCAATGCAATGTTGCTTCGGATTCATCAGAGTGGACATCTGGCAGAACTGAATGATGAGAGAAAGATGCTTGTGAAAGAAGCGCTTACTTACTATAAAACAATCCGTGAAGAGATCGCGCACGGCCTTCCCTTCTGGCCAATCGGATTATCCTCTTTTTCGGATGAATGGGTAAGTTTAGGGATTAAATCCCAAAAAAAATGCTACGTGGCCGTCTGGCGGCGTGTTGGTGGGGAGCCATCACATTGCTTCCCCGTACCACATCTGAGAGGGAAACGGGTCAAAGCACATTGCGCATACCCAAGCTATACAGAGTGCGAATATGGATGGAACCAGGACACTGGCATCTTAAGTGTGAGACTTGAAAAGCCGTATTGCGCACGATTATTTGAACTGGAATGGGAGGAGGAAGCATGAAACTGGGAAAACAGAAAAAAATGGCACTTGAAACATTTCTTTACACGCTTCCGGCACTTTTGCTTGTGGCACTTGTTATTTACATTCCGTTTGTCCTGAGTGGATTTTATTCCTTTACAAAATGGAATGGAATTGCCAAAGAACCTGAGTTGATAGGATTTGGAAACTTTGTGAAATTGTTTTCGGGGGACAAGGATTTTGTACAGTCACTTTTATTTACTGGAAAATATACTCTGTTTTTTATGATCATAGCCAATGTACTTGCGTTGGAGCTGGCAGTGATTCTGACCAAAAAAATAAAAACGGCAAATCTTTTAAGAGGATTTTTCTTCATTCCTTATATTATGAGTATGACAATCGTAGGATTTATCTGGAAATTTATTTTTTCACAGGGGTTTGCGAAGCTGTATGAAATGTCGCAGCTTGAAGTGTTGAATTTAAGCTGGCTTGGAAATCCGGATCTTGCTTTTTATTCCATCGTATTTGTTGGAGTATGGCAGTCAGTTGGATTCTATATTGTACTCTATATCGCAGGGCTACAAGCTGTTCCACAGGATGTTCAGGAAGCAGCAATCGTGGATGGAGCGAACGGTGTGCAAAAGTTCTTTCGTGTCATTCTTCCCTTGCTTGCACCATCGATTACAACCTGTATCTTTATGTCTCTGACGAATTCTCTGAAGGTATTTGATATCATACTTGCATTAACCAAAGGAGGACCTGGAGCATCGACTTATTCAGTCACACTTAATATTTACAGAGAAGCATTCCAGAATAATAATTACGGATATGGCGCAGCAAAATCGCTTGTGTTCTTTCTGATTATTTTAGTCTTGACACAATTGGTGCTAAGAGGATTTAAGAGCAGGGAGGTTGAATTATAATGTCTCACAGCAAAAGAAAAAAAATCCGCCTGCTTGCGGTTGAAATTGTGATGATTTTAGTTGCACTGATTTACATCTACCCAGTCTATCTGATGTTTATGAATTCGGTTAAGCCATTCGGGGAAGTAGTGGCGGATGTCATTAAACTACCTGGAAAGATAGAGTGGCAGAATTATGTAGATGTAATGGATAAAATGAATTACCAGAAGTTATTTCTAAACAATATTGTGATTACTTCAATCGGGATTATAGGGATTGTTATCTTTTCGTCTTCTACGGCGTATCTGCTTGACAGAAGAAGAACAAAATATACAAAATTTGTGCATCTTGCAATTATTACACCGATGTTGATTCCCTTTCAGACGATTATGATAACCTTGCTCAAAGTCATGAGTGTCGTCAATCTGAATGGATCTACATGGGGACTTGGAATCCAGTATTGGGGATTTGGGATTCCGATGGCAACGTTTATCTATTATAATTTTATGCAGACAATCCCAAAAGAGATTGATGAAAGCGCTACCATTGATGGAGCATCAACGTTTCGGACTTTTGTCTCCGTTATTTTTCCACTCCTCAAATCGGTGACCGCAACAGTCATTGTTTTAGATGTGATGTGGATCTGGAATGACTTCCTGCTTCCACTGCTGATGGTCAATAATTCAAAAAACACACAGACACTTGTTTTAAGTGCCTATACTTTTGTAGGACAATTCAATACACAATGGCATTATGCGATGACATCCATGGTCCTAGCGGTGCTTCCATCGATCTTGTTATTCATCCTGTTACAGAAATATATCGTAGAAGGCGTCGTAGCAGGTGCAGTCAAAGGTTAACAGGACAAAAAAATATTTTATGCCGGCCGGCTTAAATAAATGTAAAAATGAGGGTTACAGATTCAAAAAAAAGGAGAAAGAAAATGAAAAAGAAATTACTAAGTATCGTTTTATGCATCGCAATGGTTTCCACCATGCTGATCGGATGCGGTAGTACTGCTACTGAGGAAGCACCAGCGGAAGATGCAGCAGAAGTAGTAGAAGAAGCACCAGCAGAAGAAACAACAGAAACAGCAGATGCAGAGCCTGTAGAAATCAACATGTTTATTGCAAGTCCTGAATATGCGGATGCAATCAATCAACTGATTGCAGAGTATCAGACACAGTTTCCGAATGTGACAATCAACTATGAAACAACACAGAATGACTACCCAACCTTGTTAAAAGCAAAATTAAATGCGGGTGAGTGCCCAGATATCTTTTCTTCTACATCAGGAAAAGAAATCCAGACTTATCTGGAATATTCCTACAATATTGGGAGCGAACCTATTTCAGAATCGATGTCAGACGCTGTAAAAGCTACGATGATGAGCGGTGAAGAAGTGCATGGTTTTGCAATCAAAGGAAATTACTTTGGTGTTGTTTATAACAAAGGAATTTTTGAAGAACTTGGTATAGAATATCCTCAGACAATGTCTGACTTAGAAGCAGCATGCGAAAAAATCTCAGCTGCTGGTTATACACCTTTTACAACCGGATTTGCAGAATGGTGGGTTTATAAACATGTCTTCCAGCACTTCTTAGATGCAGCTGCAGGAGAGGGAGATGTGAGTGAATTAGTAAGCGCATTTATCAATGGGGAAGCGAAAATGAAGGATTATCCTGAACTGTATGATGATTTCTTCCGTTTTATCGACCTGACTGTAAAATATGGCGATGCAAAACCTCTTGAAACAGATCTCGCAGCAGAAGAAGCAGCTCTTGCAAGTGGTAAAGTTGCAATGGTATGTGGACAGGGAGCCTGGATCGAAGCAGATGTTCTTAAAATCAATCCAGATCTTAAAATTGGATTTGATGGATATCCAGTGAATGATAATGCAGATGTTTGTAAAGTAATTTCAGGATCAGATCAGGCACTTCGTGTGAGCAAAGATTCTAAAGTTCTTACTGCGACACTTGACTTTGTGAACTGGTGGTATACATCAGATTACGGAAAAGCTTGGTTCAAAGATACAGCAGGAGTAATTCCACCTGTAAAAGAAGCAGCAGCACCTGATTTTGAAATCATCAAACAGGGCGATGCACATGTTGCAGCAGAAGGAGCAGGAGCACTTGCAGTTACCTACTCTACTGACAGTTTCCACCAGGCATTTGGTGAAACAATGCAGTCATATGTTGCTGGAACGATTGATAAAGATGAGACTTGTGCACAGATTGAACAGAAATGGGTTGAACTGGAAGGCGCAGCACAATAATTTAGAAAAGAGGGTGTGACGAAATTGTCACACCCGTTTTTAAGGAGTAAATAGTAGTATGAAATATGTGAAAATTGGGACAACATCGCTTGATGTGAGCAAAGTCTGTATGGGAACTGGCAATTTTGGAGAAAAACTTTCCGAAGCGGAAGCCATGAATCTACTGGATCTCTTTTCTGACAGGGGCGGGAACTTTTTGGATACAGCGAATGTGTATTGCCGCTGGATCAATGGAAATACCAACACTGCAGAGCAAATCATTGGAAAGTGGTTGAAAAAGCGTAAAAAAACAAATCAGATGGTAATTGCCTCAAAAGGAGGGCATTATGATTTTTCATATCCAACGGTCAGCCGAATCAGCCAGAAAGAAATACGAAAAGACTTGGAAGAAAGTTTAAAAACACTGGGACTTGAAGCAATACCACTGTATTACCTTCACAGAGATGATATGGAAATATCCATGGAAGAAATTATGGGTTGGATGGAAGAGTTTGTTAAAAAAGGGCTCATACAATACTATGCTGCTTCAAACTTTACGACGAACAGAATGAGGCAGGGTGACATCGTACAGCGTAGACATGCGCTACAGGGGTTTAGTGCGTTGTCGAACCAATGGAGCTATGCATGTCGAAATCTTGATCGAAGCAGTAACGTGGATCCCACAATGGTGTGGATGCAGGCAGAGGATCTCAATTGGGTAAGGGAAATGCAAATGCCACTTTTGCCATACACTTCTACAGCGCAGGGTTTTTTTGAAAAGCTTGATAAAGGGAATCTCAGTGAAGAGATGAAACGAGCATATCTGAATGAAGAAAATCTAAAAAAATATCAGATACTGAAAGAAGAATCCAGACAGACTGGCAGATCACTTTATCAACTTTCCCTTCAAAAAATAATGGAGGAGCCTTTTGGGGTGATTCCAATTGGAAGCTTTCGAAGTGAAGAACAATTATTGGAATTTATTAAAGTGGGTGAATTATAAAGAAAAAAATAATTAAATGTAAATCTGAGACAGAAACTGTTTCAAAAACAAAAGGGTTTCAACCCTTATCCAAGACGATGAAGAACGTTTTTGATAAGGGCTGAAACCGGTTTTTAGGCTTCTGTTTTGAATAACCGGACAAGATCAGTTAACTGACTGGTCAAATCGCTAATTTGCAGGATGGCATCATTGATTTCTTCCGTTGCAGAAGTCTCTTCCTGAATCTGTCCAGAGATATTTTGAACATCTTCAGAGGTTTCAAGGAAAGAATCAGTAATTACCTTGCAATTCTGCGTTACTTTTTCTTTGTGTTGGTCTAGAAGTGAAATGCGTTGATTGGCTTCATCCAGATTTTCTGTAATACTCTGGATGGAGCTTTTTATATCCCCAAATACTGATTCTGTTCTATTGACGGCAGAGGTCTGCGAAGCAGTCGAAGTTTCAATTTGTAAAACGGAGTCGTTGACATGAGTAATCTCAGACTGAATCTGCTGAATCAGGTTGGCAATGTTATTTGCTGCAGTGGAGGACTGGTCGGCTAGTTTGCGAATCTCTTCTGCGACTACAGCAAACCCTTTTCCTGCGTCCCCTGCTCGCGCGGCTTCAATCGTGGCATTCAAAGAGAGTAGGTTTGTCTGATCTGCAATTTCGGTGATGGTACTGATAATATTACCAATTTCAGAAGAACCAGCGGTTAGTGCTTTTACCTGAGAAGCAATCGCTGTGGTAGTGGTTATGGTTTTATCATTGGCTGATTTTAGATCCGCTAAGGTTTCAGTACCTTTCCCACTCAGGATTCTGGATTCATCGGAGCTGTGTCCGATTCGCTTCATATTAGATACGACCTGCTCTAATTCAACAGAGAAGGCATTCATAGCGTCCATGCTATCGTGAATATTTGTAACATGACTACTAATATTTCCAGCAATCTGATCAGACAGATTCGCCATTTCTGTGATAGAAGCAGTATTTTCCTGGGAAGCAGCGACAACACTATCAATGCAATGTGAGATTTCAACTGTGTCAGTTTTAATCGTAGCGATCATGTTACATAATTTTTCAAAAAGCCGATTCACCTCATTGCCCAGAGCCTCAATTTCGTCGCCTGACTGAATAGAAATGCGGGTGGTCAGATCCCCATCCTGATCAGCAATCTCTTTCACATCTGCATAAATATGTGAAATAGAAGTTCCCATTCTTCTGGAGTAGAGATAGCCTGCAAAGATAGACAGAATGGTACCAATGACAGCAATCAGTATCATTCGATATAAAAGAGCAAGAGAGAGTTGCTTAATATAAGAAATATCACGGTCGGAAGCCATAACAGCAACAATCTCACCATTTGCATCCATAATCGGCGCATATCCTGTAATGAAAGTACCAAATTCATCGGTGTAGGCATCTGGAGTGGTAATGATTTCTCCCTGAAACGCTTTGTTTATCGTCTCAGAAGAATCAGCTTCATCACCAATCAGGGATTCGTAAGATCCATCCAGAACATAATAAAGAGAATCACCATCCCGAACAAGTGTGTAGAGATAGGCACAACCGGATGTTTCCATAATGTGTCCTAATTTTTCATTATACAGGGAAACAATAGGGTTATCATCGGAGCCTGGAACCAATAAACGGTGCTCTTCAGGATCAATAAACGTGGCAGCTGAAACAGAGATATTCATCAGCTCGCTTCGAATCTGATTCATCAAGTATTCTTCCGAGGTGAAATAAGCAATAGAACCGATCAACGTAGAACTAAAGATACTTAATAAGGAAATAAAAAGAATCATCTTGTGGTGAATAGAAATCGTTCTGACCTTAGGTCTTACTTTACCAGTTGCCATATAAGTTCCCCCTTATAATTGAATATGCAATTTGGTTAATTATAGCATCAATAAGGGTGATTATCCATAAAAAAATTCACAAATAGAGAGAAAAACAATTTCAAACAAAAGAAAATGTAAAGAAGAAAATGTAGTCAGATAATATCGAAACCAAGACAGGTACAAAGAAAGGAATTATATTCATTTTGAAAGATACTATCTTTTTGTCTGATGTAAGTAAACTCATGAAAGGTAGGAATCTGATTTAGGGGAACTTCCATAAGAAGTCCCATCTTTAGTTCCGCCTCAACTACTGTTTTATATAAAAAACTGATGCCACATCCTTTTAAAACAAGATCTTTGATTGCATGCATACTATTAATTTCCGTTATATAAGGAAAATCAAAAAGAGTATAATTTTGTTCCTGTAAATAGCGGGATAAGATCTCTCTGGTACCAGATCCATCTTCCCGTAAGAAGAGTCGATGATTGAAAAGTGTGGATGGAGTAATCTGTTGGTTTTCAAAATGTTTCATCACATATTCTGGGGTAGCAACTGGAATAAAAGGAACAGTTTGCCAGACTTTATTAACATAGTCTGATTTTGAAAAGTAACCTTCAATCAGGGCGAAATCAATGGAACCGTTTTCTAAATCCTGTAATAGATTCGTTGTGTTATCAATCTTCATGCTGATATTTACATGTGGATATAGCTGACTAAATGTTGCGAGTTTTTCAGGCATAACAAATTCACCAATTGTTAGAGTAGCACCAAAAGAAATATGGGAGAGAGAGTCGCTGCCATCACGGATGTGGTCTTTCAAGATCTGCAGGTCATGATCCATGACGCGGGCAGCATGTAACAAACGCAATCCGGCATTTGTGAGACTTAATTTCTTATCCCGATATTCAAAAAGTGATGTATGGTATTCTTCTTCGAGTCGTCGAATCTGTTGTGAAACACCTGGTTGTGTCATATTAAGTTCGAGAGCAGCCTTCGTAAAGTTCATAAAATCACAACAGCATAAAAACGTCTTAATCCGATAGTCCAACATAAAACTCCTCCAGTTGTCATAAAATATATTTATTGATAAGTAATTATAAATAATTTTATGTTATTCATAGGATATAGTAAAGTAAAAATACAAAATTGTGAGAGTTTGAATCATGATAAGTTTGTAGAAGAAAAACACGCTGAATGAAAACCGAAAAAGAAACGGAGAAACAATGAAAAATAATAAGAAAAAAAAGTTAAAAATGAAATGCATTACAAATAGAGCAGGGGGCATATTCGTTTGTGGGCTATTCGCGTTGCCAGCAATTGCGTTGGGAAAGGTGTTGCCTGTTGTTGGGGCACCAGTATTTGGGATTCTGCTTGGAATCCTACTTGCACCAGTTGTGAAAAAGAAGGAATTTTTAAAGGAAGGAGTGTTGTTTACTTCCAAAAAAATACTACAGCTGGCAGTGATTCTTCTAGGATTTGGAATGAATCTTACAACTGTCATGAAGACGGGAATTATGTCACTTCCTGTTATTATTTCCACAATCTCTGTGTCCCTTGGAATCAGCTTTTTTTACTATAAATTAACCAAAGTTCCTTATAAGCAGGCCATTCTGGTTGGAGTTGGATCTTCGATCTGTGGCGGGTCAGCAATTGCAGCAACCGCCCCGGTCATTGGAGCGAAGGAAGAAGAGGTTGCACAGGCAATCTCTGTTATTTTCCTGTTTAATGTGCTGGCAGCCCTCCTGTTTCCAATGCTTGGAAGTTGGCTTGGACTTTCGAATACCGGGTTTGCATTATTTGCCGGAACAGCAATTAATGACACTTCCTCCGTGACAGCGGCAGCTTCCACCTGGGACACCATTCACCATACTGGGACACAGGTTCTGGATGGGGCAGCTGTAATTAAGATGACAAGAACACTTGCAATTATTCCAATCACACTGATACTCGGATTTATGGAGATGAATTCCTCCCAGAAAAGTCATGCAAGCCAAAAGAAGGTATTTCCTGTTTTTATCCTATTCTTTTTGGCGGCATCCTTATTAACGACGATTTTGGGACCACTGGGTGTGCCAGTGGAAGTGTTTCTCCTATTTAAAAATGCAAGCAAAGCATTGATTGTCATGGCGATGGTTGCAATTGGACTTCATACAAATCTGGTGCAACTGATTCGCACAGGTGCAAGGCCTTTGCTACAAGGATTCCTGTGCTGGGGTGGAATTACCATTACCAGCCTTATCATGCAGCATTTGATGGGAATCTGGTGAAAAAAATGGTAGGTGATTAGTACTAAAAATCAGGTGAAAAGTTTGTTGCGTTTGTCCTATAGTAGAGGGAGTTTAAACATGGTATAGTTGTGGAAACTGGGAAACTAAAAATAGTTTTCTGGTTTCCATTTTTAGATGGAAGAATTAAAAAAGGGGGATAAAATGATGGAACGACTTGGAAATGAAGAAGGAATAAAAGAAGAAATGAAAGTACGAATCTTTGAGTCGGCACTCACTTTGTTTCGTGAGAAGGGCATTAAATTCACCATGGATGATGTTGCGAAAAATCTTGGTATCAGCAAAAAAACGCTGTATCTGGTTGTTCGGGATAAAGAAGCATTACTAAATGAAATGGTTGATTATGGCTTCAATCTGATCAAAGAAGCGGAAAGAAAAATAGTAGAGAGCGAGATGCCTTTACTAGATAAAATACAACAGATCATTATTGTTTTACCAGAACAATATCAAAATCTTGATCTGAGACAAATGATTCAAATCAAGGATAGATATCCGAAAATCTATCAAAAGGTGGCAGTCAGGCTGGAAACTGGCTGGGATGAAACACTTATACTGCTACAGGAAGCAGTGGACCAGGGCTTGATCCGTGATCTGAACTTTACCATTCTAAAGGCAATCCTAGAAGGTGCTTTTGAACATTTCTTGGGAAGTGGCGTTTTGTCAGACAATGGAATTAAGTATGAGATTGCCCTACAGACGATGATGGATATTATGATGAATGGAATCAAAAAATAGGGGCGAAAGAAAGGTGGAGAATATGGCAAGAGAAAAAATAGCATGGAATGATAACTGGATGTTTTCCAGAGAATTCTCAAAGCAGATGACAGAAGAATCCTATGATGATACGAATATGGAAGCAGTGGAATTACCGCATACGAACAAGCTGCTCCAGTTTCATTATTTTAACGAAACGGATTACCAGATGATTTGTGGATACCGGAAGGTATTTGTTCCAAAGGAGGAGTGGAAAGACAAGGAAATCTGTGTTTTTTTTGAAGCGGTTGGACATTTTGCAAAAGTTTATTTCAATGGAGTAGAAGTCACCTCACATCTGGGTGGGTACACAGGATTTTATGTTGAGCTGACATCACATATACAGTATGGAAGAGAGAACGTGCTCTGTGTTATGGCGGATAGCAGGGAAAACCTGAATATTCCTCCTTTTGGAAACGTAGTTGATTATATGACCTATGGTGGAATCTATCGTGAGGTGTTTCTGGAAGTCAGGGAAAAAGTGTATCTGGAGGACTTGTTCCTGACAACTGGAGAGCGTGCAGAGGATGAGAGAAGACTGTATTCTGAAATGAGGATCAAGGGACAGGGAAGAGTGGAACTAATCCAGACATTATATGGAGAAGAAAACATTCTCGCATCATTGGAGGAAAGTGGAGAAATACCAGAGGAGGGGACCCTTTTCATAAAAACAATGTTACACAGTCCCATGATGGAAGAAACCATAAGACTGTGGACACCTGAAACACCCAAAATGTATGAACTGAAAACACAGATCAGGGTGGATAACCAGATCATAGAGGAAAGAGTAGATCGGGTCGGATTTCGAAGAATCAGGTTTGAAGAGGATGGTTTTTATCTCAATGGAGAAAAATACACCATCAGAGGATTGAACAGACATCAGGCATACCCAAACATTGGTTATGCTGCCCCAAAACGGTTGCAGAGACAGGATGCCCTTATTTTGAAAAAGGAACTTGGCCTCAACGCAGTTCGAACCTCTCATTATCCTCAAAGCAGGCATTTTCTGGATGCCTGCGATGAAATTGGTCTCCTGGTTTTCACAGAACTTCCCGGATGGCAGCATATCGGAGATGAAAAATGGAAGCAGGTTGCCCTGCAGAATCTGGAAGAAATGATTGTGGAGCAAAGAAATCATCCTAGTATTTTTATCTGGGGGGTTAGAATTAATGAATCGGCAGACGATGAGACATTTTACTTTGAGGCGAATAAAAGAGCGCATCGGTTGGACCCAACAAGACAGACTGGTGGGGTTCGATTTATCCAAAATAGTCAGCTGTTAGAAGATGTCTATACGTATAACGACTTTTCACACAGAGGAGATAATCCAGGAATTGAGCCAAAGAAACAGGTGACATCGGACAGGACCAAACCATATCTGATTACAGAGTACAATGGGCATATGTTCCCGACCAAATCATTTGACAATGAGGAGCGAAGAATGGAGCATGCGAAGCGACATGCCAGTGTGATGAATGCTTATTATGGGGAAGCGGGAGTTGCAGGTGGGTTTGGCTGGTGCATGGCAGATTATAATACCCATCAGGATTTCGGAAGTGGAGACAGAATCTGCTACCACGGCGTGTTAGATCAGTTCCGCAATCCAAAGCCCGCAGCTGCAGTTTACCAGAGCCAGCAGGGAGAAGAGGAGGTGCTTCACATTCCATCCTCTCTTAATATTGGGGAGCATAATGGGGGATATCTGCCGGATTTTTATGCCTACACCAATGCTGATTCTATCAGACTCTATAAGAATGATCTGTATGTAAAGGAATTCTTCCCAGATTTGAAAAACTTTCCAAGCTTACTGCATCCACCAGTTTTGATTGATGACTTTGTTGGGGAACTGATGCAGCAGGGAGAGGGGTATCCGGCTTTCGTTGCAGAGGGACTAAAGGAAGTGCTAAAAGCCGTTGGAAAGTATGGACAGAACAGTCTTCCATTGAAATACAAACTCAAAATGCTGCGTCTGATGATGTTCCATAAAGTCACATTGCAGGATGGAATTCGACTTTATAATACCTACGTGGCAAATTGGGGTGGGAAAACAACAACCTATCGTTTTGAAGCCATAAAAGAGGGGAAAGTGGTAGCCATAGAAACCAAAGAACCAGTTGTGAGCCTTCATTTGCAGGTCACAGCAGACCTTGAACTTACGACAAAAGAGGACAGCTATGACATGACATTTGTCAGAATCTGTGCAAGAGATCAAAACGAAAATCAGCTTCCCTTCTATCAGGAGCCTCTATTTTTGGAAGCAAGTGGTGCAATTGAACTGGTTGGAGATTCTGTAATCAGCCTGAGAGGTGGCATGGGTGGAGCCTATGTCAAAACCAATCACAAAACGGGAAGAGGAAGCCTGAAAATAACAGGAACGCAGATTCCAGAAACCATACTTCAATTCGAAGTGGATTGAAAAAACAACAAATAACAAGCGCAGCAAATGGAAGGAAAGGAAAAAGAAATGGGGATTTCAAGAAAAATAAAAGTTGGGTATGGCATTGGAGCAGTTGGAAAAGATATGGCATACGCTTTGATTTCGGGATTTTTAATGTACTATTACAATACTGTACTGGGGGTAAGTGCTACCTTTATTGGTTTTTTATTCATGGGAGCAAGGGTATTTGATGCCTTTAATGACCCGTTAATGGGCGTTATTGTAGAAAAGACAAACACAAAATTTGGAAAATTCAGACCATGGATCCTAATTGGAACGATCCTGAATGCCATTGCCATTGTCTTTATGTTTGCAGTTCCAAGTGTTTTAAGTGGCAAGTCACTTTTGTTTTATATTTCGGTTGCCTATATTCTGTGGGGGATGACTTATACGATTATGGATATTCCTTTCTGGTCCATGATTCCAGCCATCACGCAGGCAGGGAAGGAGCGAGAGACGATTTCCGTGATTGGAAGAAGCTGTGCAGGGATTGGATTTGCGCTGCCAACCGCATTGACAATGGTTCTGGTTCCCCTGCTTGGAAAAGGAAATGAAAGAATGGGATTTGAAATTGTTGCCTTTCTTGTTGCTATTTTATTCGTTGTGACTTCAATTATTACGGTGTTTCAGGTAAAAGAGAAGGAAAAAGTGGAAAAGGTAAGCCCGAGTGTCAGGGAAATGTTTCGCGCGCTGTTTCAGAATGACCAGGCACTGGTTGTCGTTGTTGCAATTGTTATGTTCAATGCTTCCTTGTATCTGACCAATCAACTGGCAATTTATTTTTTTAAATATGATATTGGAAATAGCGCACTCTATGGTTTGTTTGGGACAGTTGGTGGTGCGGCACAGATTTTATCCATGATGTGTCTTCCACTGCTTCGGAAGAAATATGGATGCAAAACTATTCTCAGAGGAGGAATCCTGACTGCAATTGCTGGGTATACGATGCTTTTTGTTCTGGGCACACTCAATATTTCGAATCTGATTTTATTATGTATTGCAGCAATTATTATTTTTATTGGATTTGGTCTGGCGACAGTTCTGACCACTATTTTCCTTGCAGATACCGTTGATTATGGGGAATGGAAACATGGATCAAGAAACGAAAGTGTCATTTTTTCCATGCAGACTTTTGTAGTAAAGCTGGCTTCTGCATTTTCAGCCTTGATTGCTGGCATCGGACTTGATATGATAAAACTTGATGTGAATGCGCTTGTTCAAACAGAAGAAACGATTACAGGACTTAGAATGATCATGATTTTAATTCCAATGGCAGGGATTCTGGTTTCTCTCTTTTTATTCATGAAAAATTATAAGTTAGATGAAGCCATGATGGAGAAAATCAGGAAGAACGAAAGCGACATCTCACAGAAATAAAATCAATTCTGGAGGATGTGTTTTGAAATGAAGTATCAAAATAGAAATGCTTATAAAAAAGGGTTAAAAGATGCAATACCAATTGCAGCAGGCTATCTGGCTGTTTCTTTTACCCTGGGGATTGCAGCAAAAAAGTCGGGGATTGGGGCGTTTCACGCAACACTGATGTCACTAACCAATAACACTTCTGCTGGGCAGTTTGCAGCATTTGGGATAATCTCGGCAATGGCACCTTATACACAGCTGGCACTTTCACAGCTTGTAATTAATATTCGCTATCTGCTGATGTCCTTCGCCCTGTCACAGAAACTGGATCCCAAAGA
>CANRNK010000009.1 GCA_947631985.1 uncultured Lachnospiraceae bacterium
GGATATGATACGCTTAATAAGGCAATCATACTCGGTGGATTTGGTTTTAATAGATGGAAACAAGATCAGGATACCGTACCCTCTTCTATCAGAAGCGTTTCTAAGGAAGAAATTACGCAGGCAGATAAAAACGGCTTTGTGATAAAACATATTTTTGAGCTGACAAATGAATCGAATGGAATTCGCTGTGTTGTAGAAAATAGAAAAATTTCTAAAAAACATCTTTTATCTAATGTACATGGCACAAACAACATGATTATAATTGAAACAGACGAAAGTGGAGAACGCGCATTTTTTGGACATGGTGCAGGAGCTAAGCCAACGGCCTGCGCTATGTTTGATGATTTGATAAGCGTATTATAAGGAGGAATTTTTGTGGGAGTAGATGCAATTATATGGGACTATGATGGAACACTTGTCGACAGTGCAAGAAAGAATATGGCGGTTACAGTAGAGGTGCTGCGACACTTTGATCAAGAGATTGAGCTGCATTTGCCTGACGCATTAAAGAGCTATGAGAATTATAGTTTAGCAAATCATACCTATAAAAACTGGCGCGATCTTTACAAAAACAGTTTCAATATTAGAGAGGAAGATTTGGACGAAGCCGGCAAGCTCTGGACACCAGAACAATGCAAAAATAAAATAATACCCGATTTCTTCTCGGGGATGGAGGATTTGCTCCACAAGATGAAACCAATTAAAATGGGAATCTGTTCTCAAAATAGCAGCAAGAATATTGAAGATACGCTAAGACACTACGGTGTCGAAGATTGCTTTGAAATGCTGATTGGGGTTGACGAAGTGTCAGGAAAAGAGCAAAAACCGCATCCTGCGGGTTTTATCAAATGCCTGCAGGGACTTCGCGTACCAACTGGAGAAGCCAATGTGATTTATATTGGGGATCATAGTGAAGATGTTGTCTTTGGAAAGAATGCACAGGAACAATTTAGGGAGGATGGATTACGTGTAATTTGTATTGCAGTAGATTTTTTGCAACAAGAGCATCTTGGGGTATGGAAAGTGGAACCGGATTATCGTGCAAAAAGCGTGGGTGAACTTCATACTATTTTATTTTCCCTTATTTAAGTAGAAGTTTGCATATTGCATTCGAAAGCATTCATGGAATATAATCAGACTAATGAAAAAATTATGAGAGGAATTACAAACATGAAAATTGCTCTTACTTTTGATGATGGTCCCAATTTAGGAACTACAGTTGATGTCCTTGCCCTTTTAAAAAAGTACAAAATAAAAGCATCTTTTTTTATAATTGGAAATCTGATAAATGACAGTACAATTAAAATATTAAAGCAGATTACAGAGTCTGGATGTGAGATTGAAAATCATTCTTTTACACATTCGTTTATGACACATCTGACGAAACAAGAAATGTGGTATGAAACTGACAAAACAAGTAATCTGATTGAGGAAATAACAGGGAGGAGACCACGATTTTTCAGACCTCCTTATATAGATGTGAATCAGGAAATGTTTGATTCCATTCCACTCGTCTTTATCAGCGGAGAAGGAGTAGAGGATTGGAATGATGAAATAAAAGCAGAAGAACGGGTAAGCCGGCTTTTAACGAAGATAAGGGATGGAGATATTGTGTTACTACATGACCTGGAAGGAAACATGGAAACAGTGAAAGCACTGGAAGTAGTGATACCAGAATGGATTGCCGAGGGATATGAGTTTTTAACGGTCGCGGAATTGTTTGATCAGGCAAATAAAACACCAAAAGCCCAGGATGGAATTCTGTATTCTAACATAAATGATGCAGAGGAAAAAGGAGGAGAGCAGATTTGAAGAAAGAAGAATATAAGAAGACAAATGAGATCGTCTTGAAACAGGAAGCAAGATTGCTGTTTCAAAAATTCGATCATAATCTGGCATTTGAGCTTAGCAATTATATAATCGAAAAGGCGAAGAAAGAAAACAAAGTCATTGCAGTGTCAATCAGACAATTAAATGGAGCAATCATATTTCAATATTTGATGGAGGGCACTAATAAAAAGAACCAAAACTGGATGAATAGAAAGTTTAATACAGTCTGCTTCACCAGGAGAAGCTCATTTGGTGCCTGGCTTACCGGTCAGATTACAGGGGAGAGAGCAGGTACACCAGATTTAAAGGAAGAGGAATATGCATTTTGTGGAGGTGGATTTCCAATCTGTCTGGTGACAGGTGAGTTAGTAGGTGTAATTACGATTTCTAACTTACCACATGAAATGGATCATCATTTTCTGGTTCAGACCATTGCAGAATGGATGAAAATTGAGATTCCTTCTATAGATTTAAGCTATGATTATGCATTATAAAGCATGCTAAAGCATGCAGATAGGGGAGATACGTTGAACGTAAGACATGTTCAACTTTTGATTATAAAGCATGCTAAAGCATGCAGATTGGAGGAGATATGATAAAACATATTGTAATGTTTAAGCTTCTTGAGGAAGTAAATGGAAAAAGGAAAGAGGAGAATTTATTAGAAATTTGTGAAAAAGCCAAGAAACTAAAAGATTTGATTCCAGCGATTCTATCATTAGAAGTTCAGATAAATTCTAGTGAAGCTCCAGAAAGTAACTATGAGTTTGCTTTGATTTGTGACTTTGCTTCAATTGAGAAACTAAACGAATATCAGGTGCATCCTGAGCATATTGCATTTGGTAAGTTTATTACGCAGCTAAGAGAATTAAGAGCTTGTATTGATTACGAGTACTAAAGAGGGAAATGATTTTACAATTATTTCACATTAGTTTTGATTTTATGCTGAAAAGAAACACAGATGGAAATGAAAATGAAATAGAAGTCAGGATATTTAAATGGCATCTTCCTAAAAAAGGAGGATGTCATTTTTTATAATAGTCATAAAAATTCAAATTAATTGATATATCAAAATATAAAAAAGAATACATATATAACTAGAGGATTTTTGTAGAAATATTTAGACAATTATATTATGATAGATTAAAATAGAAACATAAATAAAATATAAATAGAAAACGCGTTAAGCACCAAAAACAGGATGATTATGAAATAATCCAATAGAAAGGAGGCAAATAATATGTTGGAAAAAATAGATCTAAATAAGAAGTTAAGCAAAAAGGAATATGAGATAGCCATGGATGAACTGGCACCTAAATTAGCACTATTACAGAGAGAATGCAAGGCGGCAGAAATTCCTATTATGGTGTTATTCGAAGGATGGGGTGCATCCGGAAAAGGTACTTTAATTAATAAATTGATTGCCCCGCTTGATCCAAGAGGATTCAAAGTCTTTACCATACAAAAAGTATCAGAAGAAGAGGCAATGCGACCATTTTTGTGGCGCTTTTGGACAAAACTTCCAGCGAAAGGAAGAATTCATATCTTTGACAGAAGCTGGTACCGAAGTGTTGTTGCAAATAGTATAGACACATCAGGAAAAGAGAATGAAAAGGCAAGGTGGTTGTCTGAAATCAATCAGTTTGAGCAGGAGTTGGTAGAAGATGGAATGATTATCATAAAATTTTTCCTTCACATTTCGCAGAAGGTACAAAAGTCAAGGTTTAAAGGGTTGGAAAAAACAAAAAAGACATCATGGAGAGTTACCAGCCAGGATTGGAAGCAAAATGAATCCTATGACAAGTATAGAAATTTATTTGACGAGATGATTGCAAAAACAGACACAGAGTATGCACCATGGACCATTATTGAAGCAACGGATAAGGAGTTTGCAACAAGTAAAATCATAGCAACCATGGTGGAAAAGCTACAAGATGCAAAAAAGAAAAAGGAAGAAGCATTATATCAAAAAGAGATTAGCAAACAGGATGACCAGGTAGAAAGCAATGAAAAAAAGCAGAACAACGAAAAAGAAGTTCCAATCATAAGAACAGAAAGTAAGGCTTACCTTGAGATTGAAAAGGCACTTAAGCTAGACGTTCTTAGTGGGGTTGATCTTAGCCTGACTTTAGGAAAAGAGAATTATAAGAAAAGAGTAATTGAATTACAGGAAAAGCTTGCAATTCTTCATTATGAAATGTATCGAAATCGGATTCCAGTGGTTCTAGCTTTTGAAGGTTGGGATGCAGGAGGAAAAGGCGGAGCAATTAAGCGGCTTACAGAAAATATTGATCCTAGAGGCTATGAAGTTGTTCCAGTCTCCGCACCGAACGATATTGAGAGAGCACATCACTATCTTTGGAGATTTTGGAATGCGATTCCAAAGGCAGGTCATCTGACCATTTTTGACAGAACCTGGTATGGAAGAGTCATGGTGGAGCGGATTGAAGGGTTTTGCAGTGAAAAAGAGTGGCAAAGGGCTTATAATGAGATCAATCACATGGAAGAACATCTGACAAATTTTGGTTGCATTGTGATTAAGTTTTGGCTTCATATAGATAAGGAAGAGCAGGCAAGGAGATTTAAGGAGCGACAGGAAACACCTGAAAAACAATGGAAGATTACAGAGGAAGACTGGCGAAACCGGGAACAGTGGGAACAATATGAGGAGGCGGTCAACGAAATGATTATTAGAACCTCCACCACAAATGCACCTTGGATTATTGTGGAAGCCAATGATAAATATTTTGCAAGAATAAAGGTGCTTGAAACAGTTGTGAATGCATTAGAAGAAAGGATGGGCAAGAAGGCAAAATGAGGAACATTCAGGATGTTCATGGGAATAATAAGCTAACAGAAAAGGAACGCTTGATTCTTCTTAAAATGCAGCAGGATGAGATTGACGGGCATTTCACCTATCAACACTTGGCAAGGTATGCAAAAGGGGAGGACAATAAAAAAGTTTTAATTCAGATGTCAAATGATGAAAAACAGCATTATCTGAATTGGAAGAAATATTGCAATACGTTGGATCTATGGTACTGGGATTAAATGATGCATTGGTCGAATTGACAGGAACAATAGCAGGCTTAACCTTTGCATTACAAAGTACCAGACTGGTTGCCCTTTCAGGACTGATTACTGGAATCTCGGCAACGCTTTCCATGGCTTCGTCGGAATATTTATCGGCAAAAAGCAATGGGGAAGAGAACGCTTTGAAATCTTCAATTTATACTGGAATTGCATACTTGGTAACAGTTGCTTTTTTAACGCTTCCTTACTTATTATTGCCTGACAACGCCTATGCCTGGGCGCTCGGAATTATGCTTGTGATTGTAATTTTAATTATTTTCTTTTTTAATTATTATATTTCAGTGGCAAAATCGCTTCCTTTTAAGAAAAGATTTATGGAAATGGCAGGCATTAGTTTATCCGTTGCACTCATTTCTTTTGCAATTGGGTTGTTAGTCAAGAAATTTTTAGGAGTTACTATTTAGTACAGAAAGAACAATAAAGGCAGTAATATTTATGGGAAACACGTGATTAAATCATTAGTTATAAGAATAGGAGTGAGACAATGGATTTTGGACTATTACATCCTGCAGAGCAAATTGTCATGATTATGGAAAGAATCTACGGATATGGCATGACGACAACATCCGGTGGAAACCTGTCTATTAAAGACGAAGACGGAAATATTTGGATTTCACCAGCCGGAGTAGACAAAGGGTCTCTTGGAATGAGAGACATTGTGTGTGTAAAAAAAGACGGAACGGTTGAAGGAATTCACAAACCTTCCAGTGAGTATCCATTTCACAAAAGTATTTATGAAGCAAGACCGGATTTACAAGCGATTGTACATGCGCATCCACCAGCACTGGTAGCCTTTTCCATAGTCAGAAAGTTGCCAGATACACAATTGATTCCGAATATAAAACTTGTATGTGGTGGAATCGGATTAGCCAGATATGGATTACCTGGAAGCAATGATTTGGGAGAGAAAATAGCAAGAGAATTTATAAAAGGGAATAATTCGGTTATTTTGGAGAACCATGGTGTTGTTGTAGGTGGGAAAACTCTTTTTGAAACGTTTATGGCCTTTGAAACGCTTGATTTTTGTGCCAGATTGGAAATCAGGGCAAGAAGCATTGGAAATACGATTCCTTTATCAAATATTGAGATTGAATTATCTAAAAACAAAAATCATGAGGAATTGGAGGAGTATTGTGAGGAAACCTATAGCACCCGTGAAAAAGAATTACGCAGAGAGATGTGTCAGCTTATACACAGATCCTATGACCAGCAATTATTCACGAGTTCACAAGGGACCTTTTCACAAAGATTAAATGCGGATTCTTTCATCATTACACCCTATGGAAAAGACAGGAAATACATGGAAGTAGGAGACCTGGTTAAAGTATGCCAGAAAGGAAAAGAAAAGGGGAAATTGCCTAGCCGGTCTGTAACGATGCACCAGGAGATTTATAAGCAACATCCTCATGTGAATGCAGTAATTATTGCGCATCCACCTAATATTATGGCCTTTGCAATTACGGATGAAAAGTTTGATTCAAGAACGATTCCGGAAAGTTATATTATGCTAAGAGAGATACCAAAGCTTCCGTTCGGAGCAAATTTTATGGAACCGAGAAAGACAGCAGAAATATTTGAAGAAAAAACACCGATTGCGATGGTGAGAAATGACTGTGTCATTGTAACAGGAAGCAGTTTGCTGAATGCTTTTGACAGGCTTGAGGTGTTAGAATATAGCGCAAAAGCAGTTTTGGATGCAAAGATGATAGGAGAACTTGTCAAAATTGAGAATTCAGCGGTAGAAGAACTGATTGAAGCATTTCATCTGAAAAAATAATAAAAATCCTGCGTTGTGTCACCTAAAACCACAACGCAGGATTTTGTATTAGTGCTCCATATTTCTGTGGAATAACTTATGTTCTTTTCCTTTGAACAAAGTATCATACATTTGTAATAAGACTGGGTTCTCATCAGGATATCTAATATTTGAGGTGGTATCTACTTTATAAATACCATCCATACGACTTTTTCTGGTTCTTGCACCAGCAAAAGGAGGTTGTCCACCACCCATGATACATCCGCGGCGACAGGCCATTACTTCAACAAAATCATATTGTACTTCTCCGGACTTGATTCGATCAAGTAATTTTGCAGTTGCAGCAAGTCCATGAACAACAGCAATTTTCACTTCGCGGTCTCCCAACATAAGGGAAGCTTCCTTTAAGGTATCTTCACCACGAACACCGGTAAAACTGATTTCTTCTAATGTTTTGTAATTTTTTTCTTTTGCAAGCTTTCTAAGGACGGCTTCTGTTACACCACCAGTTGTTCCAAAAATTTTTCCGCCACCAGAAGCGACTGCAAATGGCATATCCGCGGCTTCATCTTCCAGCTGATCAAACCGGATTCCAACCTGTTTAATCATCCGAATAATTTCTTGTGTTGTAAGAACAAAGTCAGTGTCTTGTTTTCCGTCTGTGAAGTTATCAGGACGTAGAATTTCGGCCTTTTTTGCGGTACAGGGCATGATAGATACAACGATGGTCTTCTTACCTTCTGACGCATCTTTTTCTTTGAAGTATTCCTTTAACAGTGGTGAAAACATACCCTGTGGAGAACGACAAGATGAAATATTATTTGCAAACTCTGGGTATCTACTTTCACAGAACTTGACCCATCCAGGGCAGCATGATGTGAAAAGTGGCAGGTTCGTATTCTGCTCAAGACGTTGTGCCAATTCTTTCGACTCTTCCATTACAGTCAGGTCCGCTGCAAAACTGGTATCATATACAGCATCAAAGCCCATCATACGAAGTGAGTTTACTAGTTTTCCAAAGCTATTTTCCCCTTTGGGAAGATTAAAGCTATCGCCAACTGCAATTCGAACAGCAGGTGCAATCTGTGCTACAACTCTGACATTTGGGTCGTCAATTGCATTCCAGATTTGAGTTACATTGGTACGTACTGTAATTGCAGCAGTGGGACAGACAACTGCACACTGTCCACAGCCAACACAGTCCGTCTCGGCTAAAGTCTTGTTAAAAGCTGGCATTACCTGAGTTTCAGATCCACGATAAGCAAAGTCAATTGCGCCGACTGCCTGAATTTCATCGCAAGTTCTGACACAGTCTCCGCAAAGGATACATTTATTGGGATCACGAACGATAGAAGGAGAACTCATATCCAAAGGAAGCTGTTTTTTGTTATTTAAAAATCTGACAGCATGGACACCAACTCGGAAGGCAAGGTCTTGCAAAGAGCAGCTTCCGTTTTTTTGGCATGTGGTACAATCTCTACAGTGAGAAGAAAGTAGCAATTCAATAATCATCTTTCGATAAGCCTGAACGCGCTTCGTATTTGTTTGAATGACCATGCCTGGTCTTGGCTGTTCCGAACAAGAGGCAAAAATATTGCCACGTTCATCTTCAACAACACACATTCTGCAGGCGCCATAGATTGACAGCTCAGAATGATAACAAAAAGTTGGAAGATCGATTCCTATTTTTCTGATGAGAGATAATACATTTTTCTCGTCCTCAATGGGAACTCTTTTTGAATCTATTGTTATATAATTCATTTTGTACTCCTCCTAGCCTGCTATGTAGATTGCATCAAACGGACAATTATCAATACATGCCCCACATTTGATACAGGTATCCTGATCAATAAGATAAGGGGTTTTCACCTGTCCGCTGATTGCATTGACAGGGCAGTTTCTTGCACATTTTGAACATCCTTTGCATAAATCTGGATTAATAATATAGCTACGCATGGCCTGACAGGTTCCTGTCTGACATTTCTTTGCCTCAACATGTTCTACGTACTCTTCATGAAAATTCTTCAAAGTACTTAGGACTGGAAGTGCTGCACTTTTGCCAAGCCCGCATAGAGCCGTAGCACTGATAACGTCACCTAATTCTTCCAACAAAGCAAGATCGTCTAAAGATCCGTTTCCGGATACGATGCGTTCCAGAATTTCCAACATTCTTTTGGTACCTTCACGACAAGGAACACATTTACCACAACTTTCATTTTGGGTAAAATTCATGAAGAATCTTGCGACTTCTACCATGCAGGTATCTTCGTCCATAACAACTAATCCACCAGATCCAATCATTGCACCTAGTTTTTTTAAGGAATCAAAATCAAGATGAACATCAAGATCTTTTGTTACAAGACAACCACCCGAAGGACCACCAATCTGAACTGCTTTAAAAGCAGCATCATTTTGTAGACCACCGCCAATATCAAATACAATTTCTTTTAAGGAAGTGCCCATGGGAACTTCGATCAGCCCGGTATTTTTTACGCTACCAGTTAACGCGAAAGCCTTTGTGCCTGGACTTCCGGGGGTGCCAATCTGAAGATACCAGGCAGCTCCATTTTTAATAATTAACGGAACATTAGCGTAGGTTTCAACGTTATTTAATACGGTAGGCTTTGCAAACAGACCCTGCTCCACAGTTCTTGGTGGTTTGGTTCTAGGCATGCCACGTTCACCCTCAATAGAGGCTGTCAAGGCACTTCCTTCTCCGCATACAAAAGCACCCGCTCCACGATTGATATTTAACTTGAAGCTATAGCCAGAACCTAAAATATTATCTCCTAAAAGGCCAGCTTCTTCAGCTTGCAAAATTGCTAATTTAAGACGCTTGATTGCAAGTGGGTATTCTGCCCGGACATAAATATACCCTTCCTGGGCACCAACAGCATAACCTGCAATAATCATCCCTTCCAGCATTTTATGGGGATCGCCTTCCATAACGCTTCGATCCATGAAAGCTCCTGGATCTCCCTCGTCGCCGTTGCATACAATGTATCTGGTTAATTCTGGCTGCCTTGCAACCTGCTTCCATTTATAACCGGTCTGAAAACCGCCGCCACCACGTCCACGGAGATTTGACTCGAGTATTTCATCTACAACATCAGAAGAGGTCATTTCAAATAGAACCTTTTCAAGTGCTTCATATCCACCACAGGCAACATATTCATCGATATCTTCTGCGTTAATATGACCACAGTTTTTAAGTACAAGGCGTGTTTGCTTTGCATAAAAAGGAATTGTTTCCTGCTGTGGATAAATCTTACCTTCCTGTTGGTACATCAGGCGTTCAACTGGTTCCCCTTTCAGGATTGTTTTCTGAAAGATTTCTTCACAGTCTTCTTCTTTTACTTTTATATAGAGGTAATTCCAGGGTTCGATTCTGACAAGTGGTCCCATTTCACAAAATCCATGACAACCACTTTGGTGAACCCCTATATGTGCAGCCTCAGGACCAAATTCCAGAGAGACCCCTTCTATTTCAGAAGACATTTCACTTAATGTTTTATATATTTTACCGGAACCACCTGCAAGACAGCCAGTTCCTGCACAAATCAGTATTCTGCAGTCTTCTTTTTTCATTTTATTCTGAGACTGTGTTCTATAAAGTTTTAAATCATCTCTTGTCTTTAACATCATGCTTCATTACCCCTCAATTCTGCTAATAAAGTATTGACTTTTTCTGGTGTCATCGAAGGATGAACTTCATCATTTACGGTCAGAACTGGCGCAAGCCCACACGCACCAAGACAGGACACCGTTTCCAACGTGAATAACATGTCTTCCGTTGTATGTTTTTCCTTCGATAATCCTAATTCTTTATAGAGTTTATCTAATATAACGGTTGATTTTCGCACGTGACAAGCGGTACCATCACACACTCTGATTACATATTTTCCCTTTGGTTCAAAAGAGAAATTCTCATAAAAAGTTGCAACGCTATAAGCTTTTGATTCATTAATCCCCAATTGTGTTGCTACATACGTTAATAGTTCAGCGGGTAAATATCTGTAATGCGCCTGAATATCCTGAATAATAGGAATCAGAGACTTTTGAGTCTTACCGTGTTCCGCTATAATTTCATCAGCTTTCATGTAATACGATTGATCTACCATAATTAACCTTCCTTTCACAAACTCTTACCATTCTACTATAATTATATAGGGAAAGGAATAGCTTCATATATAGAATAAATTGATAGATGCAATGGTTTCGTATAACTTGTGATTATTTTAACAGACTCTTGAAAGGCAGGAATCAATCAATTAGCAAGAGAAAATTCATATTTGAAATAATATTTGTGTCATAATATTTATTTCCCTGAATTTTGCAGGATTCATTGCAAAAAATAAGAGAATAAGAACGAAGAGAATAGGAACGAAGAGAATAGGAACGAAGAGAATAGGAACAGTAAAAGAATAAGCAAACCTTGACAATAAAATAATGAATGGCATATAATAACCCATAGAATAAATAAGAGTAGAAGACAATGGTGTCGAACGTAGGATTACAATCAAATCATGCCTTTTGCTCTTTTTGTATCTAAAAACAAATATGGAGGAGATAACAATGAAAAAAGGAATCGCATTATTATTAGGTACGATGCTTGCAATCGGAACACTTACGGGTTGTGGCTCAAAAGACGCATCATCAAGTGACAAAGAATGGGTTATTGTAACGGATACTGTATTCAAACCATTTGAATACACGAATGAAAACAATGAATTTGTTGGAATTGATGTAGATATCATTGCAGCAATTGCAGAAGATCAGGGGTTCAAGTATGATTTACAGAGCCTTGGATGGGATGCGGCAGTGGCAGCCGTTCAGGCAGGACAGGCAGATGGTCTGATTGCAGGAGCGACAATTAAACAGGAAAGAATTGATTCTGGCTGGATTTTTTCAGAAGGCTATTATGATGCAACACAAACATTTGTTGTTGGAAAAGATAGTAGCATTGCAAGTTTAGAAGATTTAAGTGGACAAAATGTGGCAGTGAAAAATGGAACAGCAGGCGCTGATTTTGCAAACAGCCTGAAAGACCAGTATGGTTTTACAGTAACCGTTTTTGAAGATTCACCAACGATGTATCAGGACGTTGTCCTTGGTAACAGCGTTGCGTGTGTAGAAGACACACCAATCATGGCAGCTTCAATTAAAGAAGGAGATCTTGCACTTAAAATTCCAGAAGGAATGGAAAGTGAAGGAGCACCTTATGGATTTGCAATTATGGATGAAGCAGACCAGGAATTGCTTGACATGTTCAATGCAGGGCTTGCAAATATCAAAGAAAACGGAACTTATGATAAAATCCTTGATAAATATTTAAAATAATATTATATTAATGGTAATGTTGGCGTGGGAGACCTGTTACAGGTTTCCCATTTTTTTATCTTAAAATCATTCATGTAAAGAAATATAGTATGGATAAAGGAGAAAATCAATGATTGCAATTGTTCAAACGTATGGCTCCATGCTACTTGGAGCGTTAGGCAAGACTTTGCTACTTACACTACTATCACTAGTGTTTGCCATGATTGTCGGAATGATATTTGCACTGATGAATGTCGGGAAGAACAGGGCATTTAATCTGATGGGAACAGTCTATGTTGATGCCGTAAGAGGCGTTCCTTTGATTGTACTTGCTTATTTTATATACTTTGGAATTCCAGCAGGGATTAAAATGATTGGAATTCAGGATTTCAGACTTACAGCGCTTCAGGCAGGTACGATAGCACTTGCTATGAACTGTGGTGCCTATATGGCAGAAATTATCCGCGCAGGAATAGAAAGCGTTGATAAAGGCCAGATGGAGGCGAGTAGAAGTCTTGGGTTAACCTATGGGAAAAGTATGCTCCTGGTAGTATTGCCTCAGGCAATCAGAACGATGATTCCTTCAATTATTAACCAGTTCATTATCACGCTGAAAGATACTTCAATCCTTTCGGTAATTGGGTTCCCAGAGCTTACCAATATGGGAAAGACGATTAGTGGGAATACGTTTAAGAGTCTTGAAACCTGGGCGGTAGTTGGCGTTATGTATATGGTTGTCATTGTCACTCTTAGTAAAGTGGCAAAAAGAGTTGAAAGGAGGGTGAACCGTGGTAGATAACAGAACCATTATCCATGTTGAAAATCTAAAAAAAGATTTTGGAAAACTTGAAGTATTGAAAGGTATGAGCATTGATATTGAAGAAGGGGAAGTGGTTGTGTTGCTTGGTCCTTCGGGAAGCGGTAAATCAACCTTTCTCAGATGTCTGAATCAATTAGAGCATGCAACAGCGGGAACGATTGTAATAGATGGGAATACAGTTACGGATAAACACACAGATATTAACAAGGTAAGAGAAGAAATAGGAATGGTTTTCCAACATTTCAATTTATTCCCACATAAGACAGTATTGGAAAATATCATGCTGGCACCAGTTGAATTGAAACGTATGAAAAAAGAGGAAGCAAAAGAAAAAGGCATGAAGCTCCTAAAAAGAGTTGGACTGGAAGCAAAGGCAGATGCTTATCCCTCTCAATTATCGGGTGGACAAAAGCAACGTGTTGCAATTGCGAGAGCATTAGCGATGAATCCGGCAATCATGTTATTTGATGAACCTACATCAGCACTTGACCCAGAGATGGTTGGAGAAGTTTTGAACGTTATGCAAGAGCTTGTATCTGATGGAATGACAATGGTTATTGTCACCCATGAAATCGGCTTTGCAAGAGAAGTCTCAGACAGGGTAGTTTTTATGGATGACGGAGCTATTGTGGAACAGGGCAGACCTGATGAAATTTTCAACAATCCAAAGGAAACCAGAACAATAGACTTTCTAAAAAAAGTATTATAATTACCTTGGAGGTTTTATTTATGAAAAAGATCATTACAATCAGCAGAGAGTTTGGTGCAGGTGGTGGCGAAATTGGACGCAAAGTTGCCAAAGCATTAAACTATGATTATTACGATAAAGAGATAATTTTAAAAACGGCAAAGGAATCTAAAGTTGATGTGGAAAGCTTGCTAAAATGGGATGAAAAAGTCCCAATGAACTTTGGATTTGCACAAAGTTTATTCGATTTTTACAATAAACCATTAAGCGAAAAATTATTTGAAGCGCAGCAACAGGTAATTAGAAAAATCGGAGAAAAGGGAAACTGTATCATTGTAGGAAGAAACGCAAATACAATTTTAAAAGAATTCGATTATGGACTTCATGTTTTTGTGCATGCGGATGCCTGCTGGAGAATTGAACGCATGAAGGAGAAAATGCCAGACGCATCAGAAACGAAGATAAGTGAAGAAATCCGTGCGATTGACAGAACCCGTAAGAAATATTGTTCTTATTATACGAATACAGAGTTTGGTGTTGCAGATTATTATGACATTTGTCTGAATACCTCAAACCTTGGGATAGATACCTGCGTAGAAATTTTGATTGAGCTTGCAAAATAAATGAAATGCATCCGTTAAAGCGGGTGCTTTTTATAAGTGAAAAACAGAATGGAGATAGAAAATGTTAGAAATTATAAAAGCAATTTTATTTGGTGTTGTTGAGGGAATTACGGAGTGGCTGCCGATCAGTAGTACTGGACACATGATTTTACTGGATTCCATTATGCCACTGAAGGTGGAGCCTGCTTTTTGGGATATGTTTCTGGTTGTGATTCAACTGGGTGCAATTTTTGCAGTAGTTATATTATTCTGGAATATGATATGGCCACTTGGAATAAGTCGGAAAGAAGAAGTCAGAGGTTTTTCTTTGGGAAAAGTATCTATAAAAACAGAAATTATGATGCTTTGGCTTAAGGTTGTGGTTGCCTGCTTACCCGCAATTCTTTTCAAGGTGCTTGGTCTGGATGCTGTCTGTGATGTCTATTTTTACAATCCCATCAGTGTTGCAATGGCTTTGATTCTATTTGGAATTGCATTCATTCTAATCGAGAATCGTAAAAAAGAAGCAACGACAGTACGGATTGAGGATATTACCTTTAAGATGGCAGCACTGATAGGCGTATTTCAGCTTATTGCAGCAGCATTTCCGGGAACATCCAGGTCGGGAGCAACAATTGTAGGGGCATTACTGATAGGCATTTCAAGAACAGCGGCAAGTGAGTTTACATTTATTCTTGCAATTCCAGTTATGTTTGGAGCGAGTCTATTAGAACTATTGGATTTTGGCTGGAGTTTTACCTCTCTTGAGGGAGTTATTTTGGTGGTGGGAATGATTACAGCATTTCTGGTATCAATGGCGGCAATCAGATTTTTGTTAAGCTATGTAAAAAAACATGATTTTAAGGTGTTTGGATGGTATCGGATTGTGCTTGGAATTGTTGTGTTGCTCTATTTTATGATCTGATTTTGTGGTATAATTAATCGTATATTACGAATGCAAAACAAACATTTTTTAGAAGATATGAGTATTCATAACTCAAAACGATATCACATGAGGTAAGAGCTATGAGAATCTGGAGTATCATTTATTCCCAGGAATTTATCATGACGATGAAACTTCTACTTGCGCTGCTGTGCGGTGGAATTCTTGGTATGGAAAGAGAGCAGAAAAAAAGACCAGCAGGCTTTCGAACCTATATGCTGGTCTGTGTTGGCGCTGCATTAGTTATGATCACGAATCAATTTCTAGGGGAAATCTATCCTGACGTTGACCCTACAAGAATGGGGGCGCAGGTAATCAGCGGAATTGGTTTTCTTGGCGTTGGAACGATTATTGTAACGGGAGACAACCGCGTCAGAGGATTGACAACTGCTGCAGGACTTTGGGCAACTGCATGTGTGGGACTTGCCATTGGAGCGGGTATTTATTATGCGGCATTTCTTGTTACCATTTTGACTTTTATTACAATGAGTTTTCTGCAAATTTTAGATAATAAAATCAGTAAAAAAACAAGAGTGATTAACGTATATTTGGAATTCGAAGAAATCACGGATGTGGGAAAATTCATCAGAAGACTTCGGAGTGAAAATGTAAAGATTTATGATATGGAAATAAAATCCTCCAAGAAAACAATTGATGTATGTACTACAGTAATCTTTTCGCTTTCCTTTCCAACAAATCGAAACCATAAAACTATTCTTGACCAATTTCATGAAATGGAAGGGGTTTTATATGCAGAAGAAATAGGCTGAGTGAGGAATCTGAGAATCAACTACAGATTTCACCGTCACCCATTTTTGCGTCTAAGCCCCAGTCTTTTTTTGTATAATGATCTAAATAAATTGCACCGAAATGATGCATCATTTCTAAAATTGGAATAATCTGACGTCCTAGAGAAGTTAACTCGTATTCCACCTTAGGTGGAACGGTTGGATATACATGCCGAGAGATTAAATGATCCTCTTCAAGGCTTCGAAGCTGCGTTGTCAGCATTTTCTGTGTCACATCAGGCATCTTGCGCTTAATCTCATTAAATCGAAGTACTTTATTACTTAAAAACCACAATATTAGTATCTTTCTTTTACCTGACAAGATTTTTTGAACCAGAACCATCGGACAAACATCAGTCTGAAGGCAGGTATCTCTCATAAAACAGTCCTGGTGTTTTTTTGTTTTATCAAGGAGTCCATCGCAACCCGTACCCGATAATCCGGCCGATGTTTCGGTCGAAATTGCCCTATTCTGTAGGGTTGCATCAAGAATTGAGTTATCGTAATCTGTATTTTCTTTCTTTTCCATTTTTATAACCATTCCTTCTTTACATGTACATGAATCACCTTTAACTACTAATACAAGGTATCTTTTTAGATACTGAGGATATAAAAAGTACCTTCTTGCACTTAGTTGCATCTAACTATAATATAAAAACATATGAGTTTACTAGGAAATTAGATACCAACATTATAACACACATAATTATAGTTCGCAAAATGCGTATCTTGTTAAGAAAATAACAAAATGCGCTTACTTGTAACCTCTTAATTTCACGATAAGATTCGTTATATTGTAAACATCTAAAAAAGGCGTAGCATGCCAAAGCATGCAGAATAGGAAAAGGTATGAAAAAAAACATTGTAATTATTGGGGCAGGATATGCAGGGATTCTGATCGCGAAAAAACTTGCAAAAAAATTAAAGAAAAACCAGGAAGTAGAGATTACGATTATTGATAAAAATCCATTCCACACGATGCTTACCGAGCTACATGAGGTTGCGGCAGGCCGTGTTGATGAGGATAGTATCAAAATCAGTCTACAGAAAGTTTTTGCCGGAAGAAAAGTAGCGGTCAAACTTGATACAATTGAAACAATTGATTATGATACAAAAACTGTAGTGGGCAAAGTTGCTAGTTATCAGTATGATTATCTGGTTCTTGCCGCTGGTTCGAAGCCAACTTTTTATGGGGTACCTGGAGCTGCAGAATTCACTTTCAAACTATGGTCTTATGACGACGCAATCCTTTTGAAAAATAGAATATTAGATGTATTTAGAAAAGCTTCCTGTGAAAAAAATCTGGAAGAAAAAAAGAAACTCCTTACTTTTTATGTTGTTGGTGCCGGCTTTACCGGAGTGGAAATGGTTGGTGAGTTAGCAGAATACGTCCCATTTTTATGTGAGAAATATGAAATTGACAGGAGCGACGTAACCATTGTCAATGTAGATGGTCTGAGCCGTCCTATTCCGAATCTTCCAGAAAAATTGTCCGCAAAGGTAGCAAAAAGATTAACTAAAATGGGTGTCGCATTAAGAATGAGCACCTCTGTTGCCAGCGTGGGACCTGATTACATTGAACTCAAAACTGGGGATAAGACAGAGCAATTTCCAGCCGGCACGGTTGTATGGGGAGCTGGAATCGAAAGTAGTGATATTACTGCAAAAGCTGGGACAAATCATGAAATGCAGCGTGGCGGCAGAATTCAGGTTGATTCAAATCTGCGCTCGGTAAAAGATGAAAGTGTTTACGTAATTGGGGATAATATGTTCTATATTCCAGAAGGCGAAAAAAATGCAGTTCCTCAAATGGTTGAAAACTGTGAGCAATGTTCTGAAGTAGCAGCACATAATATCACATCTTCTATTTTAGGAAAGAATGATCTTGAAGTTTATAAACCGTCCTTCCACGGTGTTATGGTTTGCATTGGTGGGCGCTATGGTGTAGCGCATGTTGGATTACCGGGTCACTTTTTCAGCATGCCATCATTTTTTGCAATGCTTGCAAAACATTTTATAAATGTAATTTATTTTATTCAGGTATTGGGTTGGAATAAAGTGTTTAGTTATATCAAACATGAATTTTTTACAATAAGAAATAATAGAAGTTTTCTTGGTGGACACTTCTCTAATAAAACACCAAGTTTTCTTCTTGTTCCACTTCGTGTCTGGCTTGGCGCGGTTTGGCTGTTTGAAGGAGTGATGAAGATTCTGGAAGGCTGGATGAACACACCGAAATTAACTGGATTCTTTGGAGGGGCAAAAAGCTGGTATGATATGATTTTATATCCCGCAGTTGCAGGTACTACGGATGCAGTTTCGGCTGCAACAACAGAGGTTGCAGTAGCGGCTACGGATGCAGTTTCCTCATCGACAGCAGTAGCTGATACAGCGGCTGGGGTTCCAGCAGTTGTAGGAGAGGCGTTGATCAACTTTGATTTCCTTGGACTGATTAGATTCATCTTTGTAACTGGGACAGATCTTGCAAGCGCTACTTTGAGTGATCTCGCGTTTAAACTTGATATTCCGGTGATGAATTGGTTTGTTGATACACTTATTCTTCCAAATGATAGCATTCAGATTATGATGCAGATTTTTATTGTTGTAGCAGAAATACTGATAGGACTTGCTCTCATGGGAGGGTTATTTACAGCTCCGGCAGCAGCAGTATCCCTTGTTTTGCAGTTCATGTTTGTATGTACGACGGGATTGTATCTCGGAACGTTCTGGATGATTTTTGCCGGAATAGCTGTCTTAATTGGAGCAGGAAGAACATTGGGACTTGACTATTATGCAATGCCTCAATTAAAGAAACTATGGAAGAAAATACCTTTTGTAAAAAAATGGTATCTCTACCATGACTAAGAATGGGAAAACAGGTGAAAACATTACGATGTTCTTATTTGATCAGGCATTTTTACAAGTAAAGATAGAAATAGAGAAGGCACTAACAGGCTCACCGCTTATAATAAGAGAGTATTTGTCGCATTTGTCGCACTCGCAAGGTAAGCTTATCAGAGCCAGATCTGTTCTGGTTGTAGCACAGGATGCAGAAGGATTGATTCCTGAGGCGGCAGTGTTAGCAGCTGTAGCAATAGAAATTCTTCATTTGGCATCCCTGGTTCATGATGATGTGATAGATGATGCAGATTTAAGAAGAGGCAATACGACAGTACAAAAAAAATATGGCAAAAGAACAGCGGTCATTTGTGGAGATTATTTATTAGCACTTTCTCTTAAGATGTTATCAAGGATAGAAGATAAAAAGGAATTTCACACCTCGAAGTTTCCTGATTATGTAGGTAGATTATGCCTTGGAGAGTTAAACCAGTATTTAAATAATCATAATACAGGTCTTTCGGTATATGGTTATCTTAAAATCATCTCTGGGAAAACAGCTGCTCTATTTGAGGCGGCATTCTTCGCTGGAGCGGTTGCAAGTGAAAAAAATAGCATGGAGATAGCTTGCTATCAAAAAATCGGACATTGCGTAGGCATGATGTTTCAACTGATGGACGATTGCCTGGATTTTGATAACACAATAGAACAGGCAAGGAAGCCGGTGCAGTCTGATTATGAAAATGGCGTAATCACACTTCCGTTAATCCATACATTTCAACAGGATGCAAAATTGAAATTACAGGCAGATCAGGGAAAGCTTACTCGGGAAGAAATTAATAAATCAGTAGAAAAATCAAATGGACTTGGATTTACCAGGTTTTTGATGGAGCGATTTAATACGAAAGCGATGAGACAGATTGAAAAGCTTAATCCAAGTGATCAACAACGAAGTGATCTGACTAGAATTTTAGAGCTTGCTTCGGGAAAAGCTATTTAGAAGAAAGCGGGAGGATCAAAAGTGCTCAATAATTTTTTTCAGTATACGGAAATTAAAACAAAAATCACCAGCACTTTTACATTTGCGCTAACACTTGCTTTTTTACTGTATTGGGATCAAAAAATGGATTGGAAGAGAACGCTCGTTTTCTTTTTGGCAATGCTGTTATTTGACCTGACAACAACAGCAATTAATAATTATATTGATTCAAAAGACAATGGACAGACGCTTGCATTTAAAAGAAAAACTTCACTCGCTGTAATTTTTGTGCTGTTTGCACTGAGCACAGTGTTAGGACTATACCTTGCATACTTATCAGACTTGGTAATACTTTTAGCAGGAGCAGTGTGTTTTGCCTGTGGGGTGTTTTATACCTATGGACCAATTCCGATTTCAAGGCAGCCTCTTGGAGAAGTTTTCTCGGGATTCTTTTATGGATTTATGATTCCGTTTATTTTGGTATATCTGAATACGCCTAAGGGTACGTATCTATGGTATGAACTTAGTTCAAAGAGTGTTTCAGTAGAAATTATGTTTATTCCGTTTTTGATCTTGATTCTGCTTTCGCTCATCCCGTTTGCGACGACTGCAAATATTATGCTGGCAAATAATATATGTGATTTGGAAAAAGATATCACAGTAAAAAGATATACGCTTCCCTTTTATATTGGAAAAGCTGCACTTCCCCTGTTTGCGGGATTATACGGAATCACGTATCTGGCGACAATCGTTATGGTGGTGCTTGGTATTTTTCCGGTAATTAGTTTGCTGGCATTAATTACGCTAATACCGGTCATTAGAAATATTCGGATTTTCTTTAAAAAGCAGATAAAAGAAGAAACCTTTATCTGCTCCATCAAGAACTTTATGTGGATTATGGGAGCAAATACCGTGCTACTTGCCATAGGAAGTTATTTAAAATAGGTTTATTCTTCCGTGAAACCGGATTGTAATAAAGATAAATGAATGATTTAGCCGTATTACGGCGGAATGGAGGACAATTATGAAAAAAGCGATTACCATTTTACTTGGAATCACTATGACAGCTGCACTTCTTGTAGGATGTGGAAGCACAGCGGAGACAACACCTGCAGCAGAAACAGCTGTAGAAGAAACAACAGAAGCAGGTGGCGTGAAAACCGGTCTTGCAGTAGTTAGTTCAGTTGCAAAATCAACCAATCCAGCTGAAGAAGATGGATTAGGACAGGTTGACTCTACAGTTGTAGCAGTGCTTGTAGGGGAAGACGGAAAAATAATTGATTGTAAAATCGATGCAATCCAGACAAAAATCAATTTCTCAGCAGAAGGTAAAATCACTTCAGATCTTGCAGCAGAAATCAAGACAAAACAGGAACTTGGAGCAGACTATGGACTTGGAAAAGCTTCAGGAATCAAAAAAGAATGGAATGAGCAGGCAAATGCATTAGCTGATTATGTTGTTGGCAAAACAGTAGAAGAAGTGAAAGGCATTGCAGTTGCAGAAGGCGTTCCTACAGATGCAGACCTTACTTCATCAGTAACAATTAAAATTGGTGATTATATCACTGCAATTGAGAAGGCAGTAGCTGGAGCGGAAGCACTTGGCGCTGGAAACGAAGATAAGCTTGGCCTTGCAATTGAAACATCAGCTAGTAAATCAACGGATGCAACAGCAGAAGAAGAAGGATTGATTCAAGCTTATACATTCTACTCAGCTGTTACAACAGATGCTGATGGTAAAGTGACAAGCTGCTTAATTGATGCTTCCCAGGGAAGTGTTAACTTTGATGCAACAGGCTCAATTACAACTGATTTAGCGGTAGCACCATTGACAAAACAGGAATTAAAAGATGAATATGGTATGAAATCTGCTTCTGCAATTGGTGCAGAATGGTATACACAGGCTGATTCATTTGCAACTTATGTAACTGGAAAAACAGCAGCAGAAGTAACTGGAATTGCTGTTTCAGAAGAAGGACTTGCAGCAGATGCAGACTTGATTAGTTCAGTTACTGTTCATATTGGATCTTTTATTTCAATCGTTGAGAAAGCAATTGCAAATACTGCAAACTAATGGCAATATAAGTAATATCAGAACACTTTAATTGAGGGGATGCATCTACTATTTATAATAGTGTCGCATCCCCTGTTTCTTCTATGACAGATGTGCATGAGGTAGTAGTAAGTGAGAAAGAAAATTGGTACAATTGCATTAGTGGTGAGTTTAATATTAAGTATGACGGCCTGTGCACCGAGCGAAAAAAGATATGAAGCTTCTTTTTTGGAGCTGTTTGATACCGTGACTACAGTTGTTGGGTATGCAAAGGATGAAGAGACCTTTACTGAATATACACAAATGATTTATGATTATATGGAGGAATATCATCAGCTTTATGATATTTATCATGATTATGAAGGAATCAACAACATAAAAACAATTAATGATAATGCTGGAATTCTGCCAGTTAAGGTGGATCAAAAAATAATTGATTTATTACTTGAATCCAAAGAAATCGAGAAAATAACCAATCATAAAATGAACGTAGCCTATGGCGCTGTGCTGAAAGTCTGGCATGATTATAGAACGGAAGGTATTGAATCCCCTGAGATGGCGAAGCTTCCACCACTTGAAATGCTGCGTGAGATGTCAGAGCATACGAATATGAATGAAATTGTAATTAATGAGGAAGAATCGACTGTTTTTTTGTCAGATCCCGAAATGAGCCTTGATGTTGGAGCGATTGCAAAGGGATATGCAACAGAAATGACAGCTAACTATATAGAAGAGCAAGGTTTTGAAAATGGAATGATTTCGGTCGGTGGAAATGTCAGAACGATTGGCCATAAAGTGGGAGAAGGCGGAGAAGCACTTGCCTGGAATGTTGGAATCCAGAATCCGGAAGTAGAAAGTGAAATGACAACGATTCACATTTTGGAGCTTCAAGATATGTCGCTTGTAACGAGTGGAGTCTATGAGCGTTATTATACAGTCGATGGAAAGCAGTATCATCATATCATCGATCCGTCGACACTGCTTCCATCAGAAGAATACCAGTCTGTTTCGATTGTATGCCAAGATAGTGGAAGGGCAGATGCGTTCTCGACCGCAGTTTTTAATATGTCGTTAGAGGAAGGAAAACAACTGATCGAGTCACAGAAAGATACGGAAGCATTTTGGATTTTAAATGACGGAAGCTTCGTATACAGCTCTGGTTTTGAACAGTTTATTAAGGAGTAAAGTTAAGAATGATAAAACGGAATGATATCATCCTAGGTGTAGTAGCACTTCTGGTAGCGCTTGCATTTTATCTTTTCTTCTCGCTCACCAAAAGTGATGGAAGCAAAGTTGAAATTACGGTACAAGGTGAAGTCTATGAAACACTAGAGCTTAGTCAGGACCAGTCCTTCTTGATTACATTGGAGAATGGAGAATACAATACAGTTGTGATAGAAGATGGCTATGTGAGGATGTCGGAGGCCGATTGTCCAGATAAGCTATGTGTCAAGCACAACAAGATACATTACAACCATGAGACCATTGTCTGCCTTCCGCATAAGGTAGTGGTTGAAATTGTGAATGGTGAGGCCAATACGGTTGACCTCATTGCAAAATAATCGGGAGTTTATAGAATGAAAACAAAAAAAATTGCAGTTTTCGGTGTATTAATTGCATTGGCATTTGTACTTAGTTATATTGAAAGTCTGATTCCGATTCCGGTTCCTATTCCGGGAATTAAGCTTGGACTGGCCAATCTTGTTGTGATGACTGGACTTTATCTCGTTGGGGAAAAAGAAGCTTTTGTTCTATCTCTTGTACGAATTTTGCTCGTAAGTTTTACTTTTGGGAGTCCCTCTACGTTTCTTTTTAGCTTCGCAGGAGGAGTACTGAGCTGTTTATGCATGATACTGTTAAAAAGGAGCAATCTGTTTGGGATGACGGGTGTTAGTATTGCTGGTGGGATTGCACATAACGTTGGTCAGATTTTAATTGCTATGCTGATTGTACATAACGTAATGATGGTTTATTATCTTCCGTTTTTGTTAATTTCAGGCGTTCTGACAGGTTTCGCAATAGGGTTGGTAGGCTCGCTTATTATTGGCAACTTGAAGAAGTATCATGTTATGCAGGGAAAAGGCAGGTGACGGAATGATCAGAGAGGTAGATTTGGATGAAATATCAGATGGAAAAAGATATCATGCCAATGATCTGGTAAAAGCAGATTGTAATGATTGCATCAATTGTAATGAATGTTGCACTGGCATGGGCAATTCGATTATACTGGACCCCTATGATATTGCACTGCTTTCAAGTGGACTAGAGCTAAGCTTTGAGCATTTAATGAATGGGAAGATAGAATTGAATCTTGTGGATGGTCTTATCCTTCCGAACCTTGTCATGGATTCGGAGAGAGAACAATGCCTGTTTTTAAACCAACAGGGAAGATGTAGCATTCATGCTTTCAGACCTGGCATTTGCAGACTGTTTCCTCTGGGGCGAGTGTATGAAAATAATTCGTTTCAGTATTTTTTGCAGACAAAAGAGTGTCGAAAGACAAACAGGACAAAAATCAAAGTAAAAAAATGGATTGGACTGCCGAATTTTAGGGACTATGAAAGTTTTGTTTTGCACTGGCATGATTTTTTACTGGAGGTACAGCGCATAATCAGAGAGCATGCAGAAGCAGCATATGTAAAAAACCTCAATCTATACCTGTTAAAATTATTTTATCAGACAAGATATGAAGCAGATTCTGACTTCTTTTCTCAATTTGACCAGAGACTATCTATGGCAAAGGATTATGTGGGTTCACTTTCAGAATGACAGGAGGATGTTATGTTTGTTAAAGTTTTTGTTATGACACACAAAGAATTTCCAATCCCACCTGACCCGGTTTACATTCCCTTGCAGGTTGGACGTAGTCTGTCGAATGATCTGGGCTTTTTGGGAGATCATACCGGAGACAATATTTCGGATAAAAACCGATCTTTTTGCGAATTGACTGGCATGTACTGGATTTGGAAGAACTTAAAAACAGAAGGGTATGTTGGAGTGTGTCATTATAGAAGATATCCAGTTAATGAAAAGAACCTTATTATGACTGAAGAAGAGTATCTGTCCATTCTGAAAGAATATGAGTTTATCACGACCAAAAAACTGACCCTCAATTTTTCTTATTACGATGGTTATGCAGCAAATCATAATATACGGGATTTAGATGTGACGGGTGAGGTGATTAGGGAGAAATTTCCAGAGTATTATCCTGCGTTTCTAAGACTTGTGCATCAAAATCAGACCTATTTTGGGAACATTATCATCACATCGAAAGAAAATTTTGACGCATATGCGTCCTGGGTCTTTGCTATTTTATTTGAGACAGAGGAAAGAATAGATATTTCAGAATATGATGATTATCACAAAAGAGTATTTGGATTTTTATCGGAATTTCTTCTTACGGTATGGCTGGATGTGAATAGACTTTCCGTGTATGAAATTATGGTTGGGATGACTTCTGAAAAGTATGAAACCATGGATGTGAAAGACGCGATAGCTGCATACTTTGCAAAGAAGGACCTTGTGGGTGCAAAGAAATATTTACAGGACACGTTACAAAAAAGACCTGATATTTTAATGGAAGCATCGGATATAACGGGTGAGTTAAAACTTGCCATGCAAATGATAGCAACGTTTGAACGCGAATATCAGGAATCGAAAAGCGCATTATTAGATTCTGTACAGGATTTCAAAGAACTGGTAAAACATTTTGAAAAAGTGAATGCGATTGTCCGGAGGCAAAAAAATCTCACTTTTCAAACAGAAGATCTTGCATATTTACAGAGCAGATGCATTTCGAAGACGATGCTTCAAATTGCAATGGAACTAATGGTAAAATGATACAAATTATTCTAAAGTGCGGTGGTTTTCTTGTATCTCGTCAGGAAAGGAGATTTGGATGTTTGAAAAAGGGGAATATGTTTTTTATGGAAACAAGGGTGTCTGTGAAGTAATGGATATAGCAACCATGAATTTGACGGGAGTACCAAAAGACCGTCTTTTTTACGTGTTACATCCATATTTTTCAAAAGATGATAAAATCTTCACACCAATTGATAATGAAAAAATTGTAATCAGACGTCTCATCTCAAAGAAAAATGCAGAAAGCCTGATTGGAGAGATTGCAGAGATAGAGGAACTGCAAATTGCGGATGAGAAAATGAGAGAAGAGACCTATAAAGAATGTCTTAGAAGCTGTGAATGCAGAGAATGGGTTCGTATGATTAAAACTTTGCGAAGCAGGAAGAGTATAAGGATTCAAGATGGAAAAAAAACAACAGCTTCTGAAGACAGATATCTCAAAATTGTAGAGGATTATCTTTACTCGGAACTTTCTATTCTTCTGGAAATGACAAAACAGGAAATTGCAGCATTGTTTGGAAGTAAGTTAGATTGTAACGAAAAGAGGAGGCAATAAGAATTGTCACTATAAAAAAGCAATGTTTTCCTATAAACTTCTGCGAAATGACGAAAATGGGAATCTATCCCCATTTAGTGGCGAAAATGTGCTATAATAGGTTTAGTTCCTGTATACGATAGGAATTTTGTTCGGGATTCTATTCAAAGGCACAGAAAGTCAGGGTAGTAATATGTACAGGATTGATGATATTGTCGTTTACAAAAGCAATGGAGTTTGCAAAATAGAAGATATCTGCGTTCCGGAGTTTATTTCAAGCCAGGAAGTATATTATAGAATACGTCCTTTTTATGAAAATGGTGGCAAGATTTATGTGAAGATAACCAATGGAGATACCGTTCTAAGACCAACCATCAGTAAGGAAGAAGCACAGGATGACCTGATGAATATAAAAGATGAAGAGGGTATTTACCAAAGCAATGATAAAGTCCGTGAACGTGAATTTAGTGAGATTTTGAAGTCCTGTGATTTTTGGAGATGTCTTTTGATGATGAAGGGTATTGTCGGAGAAGCAGAGAGAAGAGAAGAAAAAGGAAAACGTCTTAACATGACTGATGAAAGATGTCTGCAAAGAGTTGAGAAATTCTTAAACGCAGAATATTCAGTTGCCTGTGAAGTTTCCATTGATGAAGCACGAACAGCACTGGAGCAGGCTTTTGCAGTCTGATTGAAAATAGATATAAAATAAAAATGAAATAGCTTGACAACTGTTAACATAGGTGTTATTGTTAACAAGTATTCAATCTGAAATTGAGCTGGCCGTAGTTGCAAGTAGTTTGAGGATTTGCAATTGTGACTGGTTTTTTTTATTAGATAATTGATACAAAAATATTATAATGGAGGTACTAAAATGAATAACGGTACAGTAAAGTGGTTTAACTCACAAAAAGGATTTGGATTTATCACAAACGATAATGGCGGAGAAGATGTATTTGTACATTTTTCAGCAATCGTTTCAGACGGCTTTAAAAGCCTTGAAGATGGACAGAGAGTAACATTTGATGTTGAAACTGATCCTAAAGACAGCAGAAAATTAAAAGCTGTTAATGTTTGCAGAGCATAATTCTGTAAAAAAAAATACCTTGATTTATTGATGTTAGAATTATTCTTTTGTAAGACCATCCATTGAATATTTGTATCAATTTGTTGTAGACATTTTTTGACAGCCTTCGGGCTGTCTTTTTTTGCGTAAAATTATTAAATTAATTAGAGGATAAACTTTCAAGTTCAGCTTTTGTAAGTTCGCGATATTTTCCTGGTTGAAGTGTTTCGTCAAGCGCAACACCACCTATAGAGATACGCTTAAGATAAAAAATATGACAACCACAAGCTTTTAACATGCGTTTAACCTGATGCTTTCTCCCCTCTGAAATTGTAATGAAACCTGCTAAAACAGACTGAAACGAATTGTTTCTCTTTGACTTTTCGTCGATAAAAGAATCTATTTCTTGCTTGAATTCTGAAAAAAACCCCTCTTTAGAGATTCTTATTTTAGCGGGTCTGGTTATTGGCGCTTCAGGCTGAATCAAAATTCCTGTCTCTAGAGTGTGAATCTGAGCACTATTTAGAGTGCCAAAGGCCCAAAAAAAATATGTTTTTTCAACGTGCTTGTCGGGATACATGAGCTGGTGGTTGAACATCCCATCGTTCGTAATCAATAGGAGGCCTTCCGTATCCTTATCTAATCTTCCGACAGGAAATAGACCTTTGTAATCAATATTCTGGAGGTAATCAAATACTGTGATATCTTTCTTGTCGCTTCGCGCAGTCACGCAACCGGACGGCTTGTGAAACATATAATAGACATTTTCTTTGTATGGAATTGCTTCGTTTAAATATTCAATCACATCACGATGTTCATTGATTTCCGAAGCCGGAATGGTTTCTGTTTGCCCGTTCACCTTAACGTGTCCTTCTTTAATTAAGATACGAATCGCTTTTCGTCTTTCTATTGAAGACTCTGATAGAAATTTATCTAATCTCATAGTTATCCTATTTTATGAAGATGAGATACCCCAAAATCCATTTTAGGAATGAATTCTTTTGGCGTACTCAATCAAACAACTCTTTCATCAGTATTTTACTAAGGGGTAATGTCTGTTTCTATTGTTAATCATACTTTATTTTTCGCAATTAAGATAGGTTGTGTATCTTTTTTCTAATTGCTTTGGAAAGAGAGAATGTGATAACATAGAGCCGTACAGAAGGCTTTACAAGAAGGGATGGTCATATTGAAAGAAAAGATACATTTGGAAAAAGAAATGGAGACTTTGTTGATTCCCCTGTATGGCAGAGCAAAAATGTCTGAGGAGGGATTGTGTAAAGATATATATGCGAAGCAGACTCTCCGAGCAATTGATTATGATTTTGATAAATTAAAGATAGCGAAAAAACTGCAGATTTTTATGGCTATTCGAAGTAGTATACTTGATGATTACATAAAAGACTTTCTTGAAACACGCGAGAACTCTTTGGTTATAAGCCTTGGAAGTGGGCTGGATGCAAGATATGCCAGGATGAGGGGGTATCGGGAATGGATTGACCTTGATTATCCCGAAGTTGCCCTGCTTCGAGAAAAAGTACTACCGGAGCATGAAAATCATAGAACTATCGCATCTTCTGTCACTGATGGGGAATGGATTGCTAACCTAGCTTATGAGGAGAGGGAAGTTCTAGTGATTGCAGAAGGTCTTCTTATGTATCTGGCGGAGGATGAAATTGACCGGATTTTAGATGCCCTAATAGTAAAGTTTCCGAATACAACCTTCATTTTTGATGCTTATTCTAAGCTTACTGTTCGTAAAATCAAAGGACAGTCTACTTTGAAGAAAACAGGGGCTACAATTCGGTGGGGGATTGATAACCCGCAAGAGATAGAAAGCCGACATAAAAATTTGTGCTATATAAAAACATTATATTTGACTGATGAAAAACATATTAGGAAACTAAGGTATCTATACCGGGTGATGTTTCGCCTGGCCGGAAAGTTTGAAATGGCGAAAGAGGCGCATCGCATCCTAATTTATCAAACAAAATAAATAGAAAATACGGTAAAATCAGAAAGGAAACATACGATGATAAAAATACTTTTCGTCTGCCATGGCAACATCCGAGACTAGTGATGAAACCCGCATAAATACTGGATTTGTAGTGATGAGAAGACTGAATTTACACCTTTTTTATACCGAATGGTGGATGTTACCTAGAATATATTTATGTAATAGAGAAAAAATGAATAGTTAATTTGACCATCACAGATAGCCAATTTGATCATTTGAAGAAAGATGATTAAATTGGCTATTTACAATGGTAAAAATGAATCATATAATTCAATTAGATCAAAATTGCAAAAATGATAAAATTAAAATTTGAATGAGGTAATTAAAATGCGTGATTACGATTATAGTAAAAAATGGAAAGATTTGCTGACGCCGGATATTGTGTCATTGCTTTCTAAAATACATGAATTCAAAGGTGAACAGACTTTATTTATTGAGTCGTATGCTGATGAATTAACAGAATTAGTTGAAATAGCTAAGATACAGAGTGTCGAAGCTTCTAATAGAATAGAAGGTATTTATACTTCAGATGAACGATTGAAAAAAATCGTCCAGGCAAAAACTACGCCAACAACCAGGAATGAATTAGAAATAGCTGGATATAGGGATGTACTCAATACAATCCACGATAGCTATGAGCATATACCGATCAAGCCTGCTATCATCTTACAATTGCATAGAGATTTATATAAGTTCAGTGGAATAGAAAGTGGAGGGCGTTATAAAAATGCTGATAATGTCATTGCTGAAATGGACAGTCAGGGAAATAAAAAAGTAAGGTTTGAACCGGTTGCTTCATGGGAAACACCAGAATCTATAGAAAAACTTTGCCAGGCATTTAATGATGTGATAAAGAATAATGATTTGGTCGATCCTTTACTTATTATACCAATGTTTGTAATTGATTTTTTATGTATTCATCCATTTAATGATGGAAATGGACGAATGAGCCGCTTACTTACATTATTACTTTTATATCGTTCTGGATATATTGTTGGAAAATATATCAGTATCGAAAAACTGGTTGAATTATCAAAAGAGACATATTATGAAGCTTTACAGGCTAGTTCTATAGCTTGGCATGAAAATGAAAGCGATTATGCTCCATTTGTAAGATATACATTAGGAACCATTGTAAATGCGTATCGAGATTTCTCTTCCAGAGTAAAATTACTTACAACAAGCGGTTTGTCTAAACCGGGCAGAATAAGAGAAGTTATTAAAGAAACAATGGGGAAGATAACAAAGACAGAGATTATGACAAAATGTCCTGATATTAGTCAGGTGACAGTACAAAGAGCATTAAATGATTTAGTAAAAAGTGGTGAAATCATAAAAATAGGTGGCGGACGCTACACTTCCTATACATGGAACAGAGAGGACGAATAAAATGATAACTGGTGATTTGAAAAATAAAATTGATAGTTTATGGGATGTTTAAAAAGATACTGAAGTATACTGATTTATGAAAAAAAATCATAGCAAGTAAAACGTGGAATGAATTACTTACATGTTGATGTGAACTATTAAGTTTGTATAGGAATATATAAAACAGACAATGTGGAGGTTGGCAGGTACAATTATATTTATAAGGTGCAGATGCCGAATATTACGCCGCATGTATGCAAGCACACCTATTGCAGCAATCAAGCCAAGGCTGGCATGAACACCAAGACATTACAATACCTTATGGGACATTCAGAAATTTCGGTTACGATGAATGTGTACACACACATTAATTATGATGATGCGGAGAAAGAACTTAGGCGAATGGAGGAGTTCAGAAAGGCACAGGCGGAAATAGAGAAGACAGATTCCAAACCAGTATCGCAGAAACTATTCAAAGCAATTTAATACAGCTTGACGAGGTGTTCTGCATTGCGGGACACCTTTTTTTATTGTATGATGAAATGGTAATTTGTGCTTAAAAAGTGCAGGATTATAAAAAATATAAAAATAAGGATAGAATAAAATGCTGGGAACAATAATAAATAATATAGGGATTTATGGTGCAATGACTTATTACAATATCAAGCTGGGTTCCGTTACAGGTAAAAAGGAAATCCAACAGAATATTAACGGTATGATTTTATTTTTTATTACTGTCATTTTATGCCTGGAATATATAATGCCAATTAGTAAAGGAATGTGTTCTATATTATCAATTTTATTCTATTTATTAATTATGAAAGTAATGGTAAAAAGAAATGTGTTTTTTTCTTTGTTTGAGTATATTTACTTTATGCTAAATAGCATATTAGCACAGATAGCTTTTTTTGGATTATATATGATGCCAAAGCATATGACATTGGATCAATTTGAGCAAAGCATATTTTCACAGGTTGTCTTATCGGTGTTTAGCGTACTGACATACATTGTTGTTTCGAAGTTAATTGGGAAAAAATTATTTAACTTCAGAGATACTATTTGGAATAAGTATAATAAGGGAACCAAGTACTTTACCTTTTGTTTGGGGTTGTTCTTGATTTGGTTTACATTGATCGATGTAGTGACATCCATATTAAAAAAAGGTCCAATGAAAGATAGTTTAATAATTCTGTGGGAGGTAATTACAATTTCTTTTATTATAATCGCTATTGGTGCATTTCTTGTCGCAAAAACCATTCTGCAAAAGAAAGAAATTCTTGATCTGGAAGATTTTGCCAACAAAGATGAAATGACAGGGGTCCTCAACCGTAGAGCAGGTCTACTACATTTACAAAATGAACTAAAAAATCATAGAAAAGCAAACACGCGCCTGATCGTAGGTTATGTTGATATCAATCATTTAAAACAAGTGAATGACACGATGGGTCATGCGGTTGGAGACCAGTTGATCTGTCATGTTGCGAATCATCTGCGACAACACATCGATACTGTTCATAGAATGATCAGAATGGGTGGAGATGAGTTCCTAATTGTATATAAGGATGTCATACTGGAGGATGTTAAGGAATTAATGACTTCCTTATTAGCACATGTTAATGATGAGAAACCGGAAGCACTGCAGTATTTTGAGATCAGTTTTAGTTTTGGTTTTTCAGAATATGACAGGGAGCAGCTTTCGCATGAAGAACTGATTCGCAAAGCAGACGAGGAAATGTATCAGCACAAGATGCTCTATAAACAGAACTTGGGATAAGATGACCAAAATCCTTAGTAGTAGGATTTTTCGTTTTACTACTAATTTTACTACTAACAGGTAGCCGTATCTTGCTGAATTCTGCTATGATTTGCAGCGTTCCTGCTGAAATCACAAAATGAGAAACCGCCAGGACACCTTACAAAACAGGGCGTTTCAAGGCATAAAGGAGAAAATTATGAGACCAATTAGCGTGCTTTTCGTTTGCTATGGCAATATTTGCCGGTCGCCAATGGCTGAGTTCTTATTTAAAGAATACGTTAAGCGAAGGGGAATGCAAAACGACTTCTTGATTAACTCCGCAGCAACAAGTGGTGAAGAGACAGGGAACCCTGTTCATTACGGGACGGTTGCAATTCTGAAGAAGCACGGTATTTCAACTGAGGGGAAATACGCGATTAGATTAAAAAAAGAGGACTACACAAAATATGATTATTTTATAGGGATGGATGATGCGAATATTCGAAATATGGAGCAAATATTCGGAGGAGATCCTGGGCAAAAGATATTTAGGCTGCTTGACTTTACGGATCGGGGAGGAGCAATTGCAGACCCGTGGTACAGCGGAGACTTTGAAGCTACGTATCGTGATGTAACAGAAGGGATTGATGGTTTGTTCGTTCATATTATGGCTCACAATGCTGAGTTATAAGGACTGTATCGAAAGGCTGAAATCAGAACCCGTAATTCGCTGTTTCTGAAGGGAAAAGGAGAGTGTGTATAATATGGAAGAAAATAAAGTAGAAACGAATAATATGGGAGCAAATAAAATAGAAGAAATAAAAGAAGAAGAAATAAAAGAAGATGAAAACAAATTGGAAGCGCTTTTACGAGAAAATAATAGGCTTTTAAAGCAGCAAATTAATTTGACCAGAATACTACTGTTTGCTGTGATTCTATTTGTAGTGGGGTTGTTCGCGGGAGGGAGCTATATTGGTGGCAAGTTAAAGGATTTTGATCTTGTAGTGTCTGGAATTGAAGATATGACGGATCAAATTGCAGAGCTGGACGTAGAATCATTTAATGCAACAATGAAAGAATTTGGAGAAAAGGTATCAAAGTTAAATATCGATGGTTTGAATGATACAATTGATACGCTGAATGAGATGGCGTTAAAGGTTGATCAGGTGAATGATCAACTTGAGCAGTTTAAAGAGAAGTTCGGATTTATGTTCGGAAGCTGATCATTGCTTGCCATATCAAAAATGATATGTTATTATTCAAAATTAATCATTTCATTTTTCAAGAACTGTTGCTATAATGTCAGCGATACATAAAAGTGTAGTAAGAGTAGGCAGGCGGTGTTATATGAATACGTTATATTTTAAATATGCTGTTGAAGTTGAAAAAGCAGCTTCTATTACCAGAGCAGCAGAGAACATGTATATGGCTCAGCCAAATCTGAGTAAGGCAATTAAGGAATTGGAAGAAACATTAGGATACACTATTTTTGATAGAACCAAAAGAGGGATGGTACCAACAGAAAAAGGTGCAGATTTTCTAACCTATGCAAGACGAATCGTTGAGCAGTTAAACGAGATGGAGATGCTATCCCAAAATGGAGGGAATTGTGAACAGAATTTCAAGGTATCAATTCCGCGTGGAAGCTATGTTGCAAGTGGGTTCACAAGATTTCTTGCAGAACTTAATCAAAAAGAAGAGATGGATCTGACAATAAGCGAGACAAACTCTATGGAAGCAATTGGGGATGTGGTGGACTCGAAGTGTAATATTGGTGTTATCCGATATCAGAATATATATGAGAATTATTTCCTGGAGTACTTAAAGAACAAAGGGCTGAAGTACAGGAAAATCTGGGAGTTTGAATATGTTTTGGTTATGTCGGAACAAAACCCACTAGCAAAACTAAAAAACATTACACCGGAAGATTTGGAAAAATATATTGAAATAGCACACGGAGACACAGAAATTCCCTATATCAGCAACAGAACAGCAACTGGAGATAAAAAGCAGGGAAAGAAAATATTAGTGTATGACAGGGGAAGTCAATTTGATATTTTGACCAATATTCAAAATTCTTATATGTGGGTATCTCCAATTCCCGAAAGTTATCTCGAAAAATATGGCTTGGTACAGCGGGCTTGTAATGTAGAGCATAACAAATATAAAGATGTTCTTATTTATAGAGAGGGGTACAAGTTCAGCGATTTTGACCTGTTGTTTGAAGAAAAGCTGAATGAATCGAAAGAAGAAGTTTCATCCAAACCATATCTATGGCGCACGGTTTAACAAAATTTCGTAAAAAGGTTTCTAACATAGGGTATGTCTGTATATTTATTGTTATATGCAGGCATGCCCTATTTATATTTCCAAAAAAAATCAATGATTGTTATCATGATAACTGTAAAAAGACTGATTTTGCAACCATACTTTGATTGTTTTAGTTAGGAGCTATCATGAAAAATTATTTTTTTACTCCATCACAAGTAATGGAGAATACAATTGTTGCAAGTGTATTGAAAACAAAAATGCCATTTGTTAAGGTTTTAATTCTTGGAGTATTTGCAGGTATGTTTGTTGCATTTGGTGCCTCTGCAAGTACAGCTGCTATGTACGGGATTGAAGATCCGGGTCTGGCCAGGAGCTTGGCAGGAGTTATCTTTCCAGTAGGACTTATGATGATTTTATTTGTGGGAGGAGAACTTTTTACTGGAAATTGCATGATGATAACTGGTGTAGTAGATCGTAAAATTAGCATAAGTCATTTTATAAAAAATTTAATTTTGGTGTATTTGAGTAATTTTATCGGCTCCCTGTTCGTTGCAATCCTTCAATTTTCAGGTGGATCAGAAGGGTTATTTCGTGATGAGATTGGTGCCTATGCAATAAAAGTAGCTTATGGGAAAATTTCACTAGACGGGTGGAGCGCATTTCAGTCAGGAATCTGTTGCAACATTCTGGTTTGTGTTGCTGTACTGATGGCAGCATGTGCAACAGATATTAT
>CANRNK010000010.1 GCA_947631985.1 uncultured Lachnospiraceae bacterium
TGATACATGGCAACCTGTTCGGGTATCAGATCACGGTCTTCCTGTGGAATTGCAGTAACATCCAATTCATACCCAAAGGTACCTGCTAATGCCACATATCCTCTCGTCTCAAAAGGAGTGATTCTTCCAACCGTATGATTGGGGCAATCACTTACATGTGCTCCCATTGTGGAAAGTGGATAGATGATTGCGGTTCCTTCCTGGATGGAAAGGCGCTCAATGGCATCTGTATCGTCTGAGCACCAGATCTGTGGGCTATAATAGAGCATCCCCGGATCAAACCTGGCGCCACCACCCGAGCAGTTCTCTAGCAAGAGATTCGGGAACGCGGTAATGAGTCTTTCCTGTAATTCATACACACCAAGAACATAGCGATGGTATAATTCACCCTGTCTCTCTTTTGGCAAATCATAGCTTCCAATATCACTAAGTGGACGGTTCATATCCCATTTTACGTATTCAATATTGGCACTGCTCAGAATCTTTTCCAATTTTTGGAATAGATACTCAACTACTTCTTTTCTAGAAAAATCCAGCACAAGCTGGTTCCTGGCAAGTCCTGGTACTCTGCCTGGAATACTGATTGCCCAATCAGGATGGCTTCTGTAAAGATCTGAATCCGGAGAAATCATCTCGGGCTCAAACCAGATTCCAAATTTCATCCCTAATTTATTTACTTCACTTACCAGGTAGGGGAGACCTCCCTTTATCTTCTCTTCATTTACCTCCCAGTCACCCAGTGCCATATTATCACTGCTACGCGCTCCAAACCAGCCATCATCCATTACTAACATTTCAATTCCAAGTTTTGAAGATTCTCTGGCAATCGCAATTAACTTCTCGGTATCGAAGTCAAAATAAGTGGCTTCCCAGTTATTAATTAAAATGGGTCTCTTTGTGTCTTTATAAGGACTTCTGATCAGATGATTCCGGTACAAATCGTGGAATTCCCTGGTCATTTTGCCAATTCCTTCTTCTGAGTAGACCAATACTGCTTCCGGAGTTTGAAAATACTCTCCTTTTTCCAGCTTATATCGAAATCCATCTGGATGAATTCCAACTACAGCGCGAATCCCATCAAACTGATTTTGATGAACCTGTGCCAGGAAATTTCCCGAATATATAAAATTAATTCCATAGGCTACTCCCTGATCTTCATCGGTATTCTTTCCTACGATACCAAGAAACGGATGATCCTGATGCCCCGTTTCTCCTCTAACAGAGAAAACCCCCTGTTGTCCATATCCAATCGGTTTGCGTTGTATATGGCGTTCTCTTGCCCAGGATCCATGTAATGTAATCAGATCGAATTCCTGATTATCCATATCAAGACATGCCGAAAGTGCTTTTTCAAGATAGATTGGATTCTCAGAGCAATTCCTAATCCTGCTGCTACGAATAACAGCATCACTGTCTTCAAATACGGTATAAAACAAACTAACCTCAAGATCATTTTCCAAATCAGCACAGATTAGTTCAAGTGTAGACGCCGTTTCCACATCTCCAAAAACGCCTGGGAGTCCCTTTGGTGCTTCTTTTCCCTTCAGAATATGATGCGCCTGATAGGAGAGCTTCGTCGCAAAATGACCACCCGCTGTCTCAACTGCCAGACAATCCTCTCTGAAGTCACCTATCCCACGTGTGGAATATTCCCATGGAAAACTTTCATAAAAGGCCAGTCGGTCCCTGTTATTCTGACTGGGAACAAAGGGCGCTTCCTGGAGCCTGAGTAAATGTGCAATTCTGTGATCCTTTATTTTTTTTCCAAAATAGATATGCCCAACAAACTGTTCTTCATCCACAATTCCAATTACGTAACTAATCTCTTTTCCATCCAGTTTAAAAATACGCTCCTGCTCGAAATAACTGATTCCCATTACTGTATTTCCTTTCTATCTTTCAACCTAATCTTCTTATTAAAATCGCTTATGCTTCGTAGGTGTCCCCAAGGCTTCTAATTCTAAGCATACTATTTAACTGATCCACATTTATTTGCCTAAAATCATCTTCTGTTTTCGCCTCACCAATCATAGCTCGAAGATCACATTTAGCAAGTGTGATCACAATATTTTCTTTCGATGTAATCCAAAAATAGTTGTCTTCAAAAATAGCATCCAATTCATCGAAATCTAATTCAACAAATGCTGCAAACTTTTGACTTGAAAGAATAATTTCGTATTCTGTCTCTCTTTCAATGATTTCTTTTTTAATTTGTACCTTTGGTAGTTTTAAGTGTTTATACGGTACAAAGATATCTGCTTCCACTTGTTTTTTTCCATCTGGGTAGACTACTGTCATTTCACAAAAAATAGCTTCTCTTAAATATACGCTCATTTCATGTGCATAAGTTGCCTCAAGAACTTTGACTGCGCTAAGTGCTGGAACAAGTACCTGTGTTTCAATTCGCTCAATTTCTTCCAGTTCAACCGTTTTAAGGGAAAGGCTTACTTTTACAAGTACTCCATCCAGTGTTTCGTTTCCAATCCATGCTTCTGCTTTATCGCCTTCTATCATAAGACTTCCCGTCACGTGATCGTAGAATCTCTTTGCAAAATAATGTAGTGCTTTCCATCTTCCAAAATAATCAACACTCGCCCAGGAGGCAACCGGCCAGTTATCATTCATCTGCCAGTAAAGGCTACCCATACATCTGCCTCTGTTTCTTCTAAAATGTTCTACCCCATATTTTATTGCCTGGGCCTGTAAGATTTGTGTCACATAGAGCAGATTTTCAAAATCCTTAGGATAGCAGAACGTTTCCGAAAGATAATAAAGCATTTTTCCATTTGCAGCATCATTTTTTTGATGGCTCTCCATCACTTTTGAAAAAATATTACGTTCTCCCTCTTTCGCATAATAGCGAACTGTTTTCATAGAAGGGAAAGACTGAAAGCCAAATTCCGAACAGAATCTGAAAAAGTGTTTGCGATAATCACTAAATGGCAATAGACCATGCCATACAGCCCAATAATGGGTATCTCCCCGGTTCTCATCATCAGGATGATCAAAGTTTCCACCTGAAGAGGGAGAGGATGGCCAGAAGAATGTATTGGTATCTACGCTCTTAAGTGCCTTTGGAAGAATGTGTTCAAACAACTTAATATAATCCGCTTTCAGGGCAGGTTTTTCTTTCTTAAATCCATCCCAGTTTTCCCAGGCAGATTCAATTTCATTGTTCCCACACCATAAGCCAAGGCATGCATGATGCTGAATCCTGCACACATTATCAATTACTTCCTGCACAACATTCTCGGCAAATTCCTCTGTGACATCGTATGCATTGCAGGCAAACATAAAGTCCTGCCATACAATCAGCCCCTTTTGATCACAAAGCTGGTAAAATGCATCAGATGGGTAGTATCCACCACCCCAGACCCTCAGACAATTATAATTTGCACGCACAGCATCCTCTGTCAGCCTGTCAAGTCGGTCAAAATCTATATGTGGATAGATGCAGTCTTCCGGAATATAATTGGCACCTTTGGTGAAAATTTTAGATCCATTCACGCAAAGCGCAAATTCCTCTCCCCACTCATCCTTTTCCTGACTAATTGTTAAGGTTCGAAGTCCAATTGTATATTCTTTTTCATCTAGAATCTGCTTCCCATCACACAACTGGCAAATCACCTGATAGAGGGGTTGTTCTCCCAAACCGTTCGGCCACCATAGCTGGGGATTGGTAATAGAAAAAGAAACTAGCTCCACCGTTTCCTTTATCGGTTTCTCCTCTGTTGCAAGAACGTCCCCATTTGGATCTATCAACTGAGACAAAACCTTATATTCCTCCATGGAGCCTGCAGAAAGGTTGTCAAACTTAAGACTAGTTGTCAGGACAACCTGATTATTTTCATGGTTTTGCTCAAACATTACCTGCTCCAGCGTTGGATGAGAATAGGTCCGCAATTCTACCTCTCTAAAAATTCCAGCATCAGGAAGCTGTGCACCCCAGTCCCATCCAAGCATCGAATGTGATTTGCGAATCAACTGGTTTCCAGGAATGGAACCACTATTTACAAAAGTAATTTCCTTTCCTTCCTGATATTGATACTCCTCAATAAAGCGAAGTGGAGAGCGGAACAGAATCCTTAAGGTGTTCTCCCCTTCCCTAAGTGCTTCTTTTACAGAAAACCGATAGGTTCTATGCATATCTGAAGTGCAGCCTATTGTCGTTTCATTTAAAAAGATTTCAGTAAGCGTATCTAACCCATGAAAAATTAATTCAACTCTTTCTTGCTTTACATCCTCTTCTAAGACAAAAAAAGTGGTCTCAAATTCATAGTCCTTCCAGGAAAGATCTCTCACCTCGTATTCATTCAGACCAACATAGGGGTCCGGTATCTCCTCTGCCTCCATGAGACAGGATAGTACAGAACATGGAACTGTTGCCTCATACCTCTTTGAAGTGCCGCTCTCTTTCATAAACCAGTTGCTTTGTAACTTATATTTTTTCATATTTCCAGATTTCCTTTCTAGGAATCACCCAAGGATTCCTTCGCTTCCTTATAAAGAGGATAAGTTGCTACCATAATGAATGCATGATCAAGCCCTGGGTTTTCAATTTTCTCTACCGTTGTCCGGATCAGTCTTCTTCCAAGTTCTTCTTTCCTGATGTGAACGGTCAGGATATCCTGCTTAAAGAAATCCTCTTCTATTGTATTATCAAACCCGATGAGCCTAACCCGTTGCGCCAGTCTCATGTCGATTTTTATAAGGGCAGATGCCACAAATTTTGCAATATCATCATTTGCACAAATAATGACATCTGGAATTTCTGCCATCTTCCCAATCACTTCTTCTACTGCTCCATAGTTGTAGTAGCAGTCTTTTCGATCTTCAATATAATAAGATCTGTTTTCCTTGGCGATTCCAAATTCGTCCAAAGCAAGGTTCATACCCAGTAGTCGATCCCTGATACTAACACTTCCATCGGGATGCCCTATGAACGCAAATGTTTTCCGACCTTCCTCTATCACTCGTTTCGTAAGCTGATAAATCGCCCACTTCCCCTCCATAGAGACAACGTTGCCATACGCAAGATATTCCGCCGGGTCTACTGATGCGTTAAAAAAAGTCATCACTTTCTCCGCTCTTGCAACTCCTTGTATAAATTCCATTGAAAACGCACACAAAAAGACCACACCCTGCACATCCTCATCTATAATCTGTAACGTCTTTTCTCCTTGCTCATCTTCCTCATCAACGATATGAAGCTGCATACGATACGAGTGGTCTCTAAGTTCGTCATTAATTCCTGTTAATATGGTATTCCAGAAATTGGATTCTGCCCTGTTAAATAATAAAAGAATCGTTCCTTTCCGAATTTCTTTCATGCGGTCAAGTTCGTTTAGCAGCTCCTTGTCTAACTTTGCATATCCAAGTTGCCTTGCCGTCTTGATGACTTCCCACCTGGTCTCCGATGCTACTGCTTTCCCACTTAAGGCTTTTGCAACTGTGTTTCTACTAAGTCCAAGGGTCTTTGCTATCTCCAAAATCGTTACACGTTTCAAGGTTACCTCCCTGTCTTGCGCTGAAGGGCTCACTTCCTTTTCTTCAACATCAAATTTTATTATAATTCTTTTGGCGGTTATGTCAACATAAACTTGTCTTTCTGCACATTATTATTATGCATTTCATACAATTTTTGTGTGCGTTTTGCGTGCGTTATTTCAAAAAGGCGAATGGTTCTTCCGGATCCGACTGTAAAAAAAGCAGTAACAGGTACGCCCCACGTACAGAAAGCTTCTCTTCCCGTAATATTCTTCTCACTTCTTGTTTATCTGCAATTATCGTCTCTATCCATTCTGTTTCTTCCTGCAATCTTCCGGTAACAGATCCCAATGCCAGTCCAAATACAGTGCAACTGGATTCATCCGTGAATCCAGCCCCCATAAAAAAGGGTCGCCGCAATTCTTCTCTGCCCTCATGGCAGATTTCTAATGTCATGCCTGTCTCTTCCTGCATTTCTCTGATTGCGGCTGCTTCACAACTCTCTCCAGCCTCTATCAGTCCTGCTGGAAGCTCATAGATTGTATCATCCAACGGATATCGATACTGTTTGATCATAATGATTTTCGAAGGGTCCTCTTTTAAAAGCGCATAAATAACAAGTCCTTCTGCCCTATTTTCCTTGGTTTTAAGCTTTAAACACTCCGTCTTATTTCTTGACACAAAAAAATATTCAAACAAATTACCTTTTCGATCCAATGCATCCAACTTAAATAAATTCAGAAACCGATTTTTACTGAGTTGTGTTATTTTTTTATATTTCTTCATTTGTATCCTCCATTTATGAGAGAAGGCTCCTACTGCAATAGCAGTAAGAGCCTGAAAGAGAGTAGGTATTAACAAAATTTTCGTTAGAAAAGATTGACCTAAGCCAAACTAAGTTCATAATCGATATTTTATTAATGTAAACTACTGGCGATAATTATAACCTTTTTCAAAATATTTGTCATTACCTATTTCTTATTTCTTATTTCTTATTTTCTCTTGTCCTATTTTATAAATTGAAACTTTCTTTTATTGCTTATTTTCTATTCGCTTCTCAATAATAATGCTCTAAGCTCTTTTAAAACACCATCATTTATGTTGGTGTCAGCAATTTTATCCGCAATTGCCTTGACTTCTTCTCTCGCATTCCCAATTGCATAACTGGCACCGGCATGCCTAAGCATTTCGATATCGTTAATATTATCTCCAAACGCCATAATTTCTTCTTTTTTAATTGCGAGATGGTTCTGCAGATGTTCCAGGGCAATTCCCTTGTTGGCATTCTTGTGAGAACAGTCAATCCACATAACGCCCGCACAGCTTAGTTGCAACTGGTCTTTCCATTTATCCATGAAAAATTCCGCCGCTTTTCCTTCTGCATCTGTTTCATGATAGAGCGAAACTTTTAAAATTTCGTCCGGAATCTCCTGTTCAAGGTGTTCAAGTTGCACTACATCAAAATGATAAGAGTCCCTGATCCATCTTGCCATTTGGCTAGTTTGATCCATTACATAGGTAGCCTTCATCCCGCAAATCATCATATCACACCCAGGTATTTTTAGAATGTCGCGTGCAACCTCTTTTGCAACATCCGCATCAATTGTTTCTCTAAAGATAATCTCGTCACAGGTTCTAACTACACTGCCGCCATCTGGTATATAAAATATATCCTCCGCAATGGGTTCAAATAGTCTTTTTATACTAATATATTGTCTTCCACTTGCCGCGGCAAATCTTATGCCTTTTTCTTTCAGTTGCATAATCACATCATAGATTTCTGTATTAATCTTGTCTGTACCGTCTTCGACCAATGTTCCATCTATATCACTAACAATTAATTTTATCATTTGCATTCCTATCTCTTTGCTCGGTTACTGTCTACGTCGATTATGCTATCTTACCTTAATTTATTTGTCAACCTCGATTCCCCTGAAAATTTTATAAAGTTTTTTCACACTTTTTATCCTAACCAGTTTTTCTTTCCCTGCATTCGCGTTATAATTAAGACAGTCTTTCATTTTAATCAGCATAAGGAGTTAATGCCATGTTATCTACCTATATTTTGTCTGTAATTTTCGGTTTATTTATTTTTTTCTTACTATATTTATTTGCTATCATGCCAGCGCTTAAAAAACCAGAAAATCTAAAAGGCCTTTCCGACTATCACCTTTATGCTCATAGGGGATTACACAACAATGCCTCTAATGTTCCCGAGAATTCTCTTGTTGCCGTTAGGAATGCAATCCAATGCAACTATGGCATTGAAATTGATGTTCAGCTAACCAAAGATCTGGTTCCAGTTGTTTTTCATGATTTTAATTTAAAACGAATCTGTGGAATTGATGCCAGATTATCCAATTTTACCTGGAAAGAAATACAGACATTCCAGCTTTTTCATTCCGGAGAACGTATCCCCTCCCTTGCAGAAGTTCTTGAAGAAGTGAATGGTCAGATTCCAATTATCATCGAGTTTAAGCAAGAGGAGCACAGCACTCAGATTTGTGAAGTCTCCGATAAGCTACTCTTTTCTTACCCAGGCGAATATTGTATTGAATCGTTCAATCCTATTGTCTTATTCTGGTATCGAAAAAACAGACCGGAAATTGTCAGAGGACAATTGTCGTCCGACTTCATGCGAGAAGGCGATTCTACGCCTGCTCTTTTCGTAATCAAGCATCTCCTTCTTAATTTTTTAACGAAACCAAACTTTATTGCCTATAATTGTATGTATAAAAACTCTCTTTCCAGAAAACTATGCCATCGTCTTTATAAAAATCTTGCAGTGGCCTGGACGATTTATTCCAAAGAGGAATTGGATGCAAATTCGTCTTCCTTTGACTGGTTTATTTTTGAAGGATTTCTTCCCTGAGTTTTATAATAGCTCCTGTCCTTTTCCAACGCTTCGGCCACATACGATTGGAAGATTTCCATTTCTACACCTTAGTGCATCCATGAACTCTTTTTCAACAGCATCAGATTTCAGAACGACTAAATAACGCAATTCGAACAAGCTTCCCATATTTGTGGTCTTTACCTGTTGTAAGCTTACATTTTTTGTATAGATTTCAAATAAATCATTAAAAACACCACTATAGTCCAGATTTTCTGGGATTGTAATCTTAACCTCTTTTTCATCTGTTGTTCCTTTGCCAAATCCTGATTTCATCAATCCGATTGTCGCAATTCCAATCATAACTAAAAAACCCACCGCAAATCCAATATAACCCATACCATTCGCAAGTCCGATTCCCATAGCAAAAAAGATACTACTGATTTCTCTTGCTGTACCAGGTACGGATCGAAATCGCACAAGACTAAAAGCACCTAGCACGGCCACTCCGGTTCCAAGATTCCCATTTACGAGCATGATCACAATCTGAATCATAGCAGGAAGCAACGCAAGGGTAATGACAAAATTTCTGTTATAAGTATTCTGATACATATAAATCAATGCAGCAAGTACTCCCATAATCAAAGAAGCCAGGGTACAGACGATAAAACCTTGCATGGTTAAAGTAGTAACTGATGTTGATGACAAATCTAAGATACTGCTAAGCATAATTTTTTCCCTCCACTAATATGTGCTCTGTTTTTTGTTTCTGATGTTTCTGTTGTTTCATTTATAATCCCATTCGCAAGGTTCTTCCGATAACAAGTTCCATATTTTGAGAACGAAATTGGATATATTTTTAAATCTGTTAAAACTTCAGCCATCCATAATGGCATTGTTCCAGGTATTTTGATTTCCATTAATACCTTCGGTTTATCAAGTATCATTTCTCCATAGTCACCAAGTGAAAGATTCAGATCATAATTTCGCCATCTCAGATTCCAGTCAAACGTGACACGCAGTTCTTCCTCTTCTATTCCAGACAGCGCCAGTCGGTCATAAGCGATGTATACTTTTGGATCTGGATGATACATTTTAAAGAACCAATGTATCTCATTCATAATCTGGCTGTTCGTTTCTAACGCCTTCGCTCCTGAGGGTTCCTCCCATGCATTCTTTAATTGCTCTTCTACTTCCTGTAATTTTATCTGCGCTCTCCTTTTGTATACAATTCCCTGATATTTCTTCTTGATTTCAAGAAATACCTTATCCTGTGCTCCGGGAGTTCCATAGCTTCTCACTCTGAATTTCTCTTTATAGACCGGCTTATCTAAAGAGCATCTGATTAATTCATAGCTCTGCGTGTCATAATAAATATTTCCGATTGTATGAACGCCATATTGATCTTCTTTCATTTTGGAGTTTATCGCCTCCCTTAATTGTTCATACTGGCTTTGTTCTAATAAATACTTTTTTTCATACCGTTTAAAGTTTTCCTGGCTCATTTGCATCCCTCCTGTTTGTGATCTGACCTCATTCTATCCCCCTATCCTTAAATTAGTCTGAAACCTTAAAAAAGTTTTTTCAGACTGTTTTAAGCTTTGTCCTGTATGCTATTGAAAACACTCCTATAAAAATCTATACTAAAAGATAGAAACTACTATCTACTATCTTCCAGCATGTTAAAGGTTGCAATTATTTTAACCAGAAGAAAGGTAAGGTTCCTCTATGAAACTATTAATTGTTGAAGACGAAATCCGTCTTGCGGATACGTTAGGGCAAATTATGCGTGAGCAAAAATACACTGTTGATCTCGTTTATGATGGTGAATCAGGGCTCGATTACGCATTGATGGAATCCTATGATGTGATTATCTTAGATGTAATGCTCCCTAAAATAAATGGATTTGAGGTTGTCAAAAGATTACGTCAGGCAAAAAATGCAACACCTGTCTTGCTATTAACCGCAAGAGACGAAACACGTGATAAAATAGAAGGTCTGGATTATGGTGCTGATGATTATATGACAAAACCTTTTGTCCCAGAAGAATTACTTGCCAGAGTGCGCGCCCTATCAAGGCGACAGGGTGAAGTCATTTTGAATGAACTCTGCTTCGAAGATCTCGTCTTAAAACTTGACACCTATACATTACATGGTAAAAACAAATCGATTCGGCTTGGATTTAAGGAGTTCGAAATCTTAAAGCTTCTAATGAGTAATCCTGGAATGGTTTTTCCAAAAGAATCCATTCTTACTAAAGTCTGGGGGAGTGAATCCGATGCCGAAGACAATAATGTAGAAGCATATATTTCCTTTTTACGAAAAAAATTCAATTATCTGGGTTCTATTGTGACCATTGGCACTGTTAGAAAAGTGGGATATCATCTGGAGGGATTACATGATTCGTAAGTTAAAACAAAAATTTGTCTTAGTCAACATGCTTTCTGTTGGTGCAATTCTTTTGATTGTCTTTTGTATTATTACAGTTACCAGCTATCAACGTCAGCAAGACGAAATACAAAAGGCGTTATCTGACACCCTGGCAGAAGGCGACAAAAAAGTTGCTCCAAAGTTCCAGATTGGGGCACATGATGACAAAGTTCATTTTCAAAATTACGCGGCTTTTCTGGTTAGCATTTCACCCGACGGAACTACTACCTCTTTCTTAAGAGACTCAGTTGAAATTGAGAAGGCTGTTCTTAACTTAGCAATTTCGATTGTCCAGAATTCTCCCAAAAGTTTCGGACGTATTCCTTCGCTAAATCTACAGTACGCAACCGCCCGGTCTTCGGAAGGCATAAAAATAGCATTTGTTGATACTTCCCTCGAAGAGGAATCTTTTCAACACCTGCTCTTCATTCTGGGCCTTTCTTCCACATTAGGTCTTTTATTATTCCTGTTATTAAGTATAAAACTTGCAAACTTGAGTATTAAACCCGTCGAAACTGCATGGCAGCAACAAAGGCAGTTTATCGCAGATGCTTCTCATGAGCTGAAGACGCCACTTACAGTCATTCTTGCCAATACCGGCATTATGTTGAATCATCCGCAGGATAAAATAGAACATCAGAAAAAGTGGTTGAACTACATAAAAGAAGAAGCTGATCATATGAAAAAATTAATTGAGGATATGTTGTTTCTTGCAAAGTCCGATGACGGAAAATCCGTAATTCCTATGTCAGAACTAAATTTCAGTGATTTAACTTATGAAGTTTTGCTTCCCTTTGAGTCTATTGCATTCGAAAAAAGCCAGCATCTCGAAAGTGCAATCCAGGAAAATCTCTATCTTTCTGGGAACCCTTCTCAATTAAAAGAATTGATTTCTATTTTGCTTGATAATGCCTGCAAATATACACCAGAAGGCGAGAAAATTTCACTACAATTAAAAAAGGAACACGATAAAATAATCCTTACCGTTTCAAACTCTGGCTCATTTATTCCTGCTGAAGCGCAAGCCCATTTATTTGAACGGTTTTATCGTCCGGATCAATCGCGAACACTTGAGACCGGTGGATATGGACTTGGACTGGCAATCGCCAAAAGTATTACCTCGTTGCACAAAGGCTCCATTCATCTTCAAAGTTCCCCCAGAGAAGGCACCTCTTTTCAAGTCATATTTTCAGATATCAAATAAAGAAACGGAACGCTAAAATAAAAACAAAAAAGCAACACGGCTCATTTTTTATACCGTCTTGCTTTTTTGCTTTTGTTTCTTTTCGTATTCTTTTATATGATTTATTTCTACTAAATTAGAACTTTCATTTTTTTATCTACTTATTATCCTCATGTAATCTGAAATTAGCATATGCACTCATACCATGTTCATGTAGGTCAAGTCCATCTTCCTGTTCCTGATCACTCACGCGTAATCCGTGAGCCTTATCAAGTAATTTAAAGATGATAAACGCCATAATTCCAACGTATGCAATGACTGCCACAACACCAAGTGTCTGAATTCCTGTAAACTGCAATCTACTCTTCCCCATTTCATTTAAAATCTCTGATTTACATAAGATACCTGTCATAATTGTACCCGCTGCTCCACATGCTCCATGTACTGCAATCGCACCAACCGGATCGTCAATTTTTACCACTTTGTCTAAGAATTCTACTACCACTACTACGATAAGCCCTGCTATCACACCAATAAGTAATGCGGAATAATTTGACACATAATCACAACCAGCTGTGATTGCAACTAATCCTGCAAGTGATCCATTTAACGTCATCGAAACATCAGGCTTTCCATATCTTATCCATGTAATCACCAGAACGCAAACGGTAGCCGCTACTGCCGATAAATTTGTTGTCATTGCAATGTCTCCAATAGAAGTGGTTGCTGCTGTTGTAGAACCTGCATTAAATCCAAACCAACAGAACCATAATATAAATACTCCAAGTGCTCCTATCAAGATATTATGTCCCGGTATCGCGTTCACTTTACCTTTTGGTCCAAATTTTCCAAGTCTTGGACCCACAATCTTGGCTCCTACAAGAGCACATACACCACCCACCATATGAACTGCTGTTGAGCCTGCAAAGTCGTGAAACCCTAATCCTGATAACCATCCATCGCTCCAAATCCAGTGTCCTGTGATTGGGTAGATAAAGATAGAAATACAGGCACTATACACCAGATAAGCTGAGAATTTTGTTCTCTCTGCCATTGCACCCGAAACAATAGTTGCTGATGTTGCGCAGAATACTGTATGGAAAATCATGAAAACACCAATTGGAAGTCCATTTTTCATTCCCATTTCATCCGCTAAGGAATAGGTGTCAAAAAATCCTGTCGTTCCAAAAATCCCACCAAAATCACTTCCGAACATAAAAGCAAACCCAATTAAAAAAAAGAAAATACTACCAAGCACAAAATCCATTAAATTTTTCATAATAATATTTCCTGCATTCTTTGCTCTCGTAAAACCAGATTCTACCATCGCAAATCCCGCCTGCATAAAAAATACTAAAAAAGCTGCGACACTTGTCCACACAATATTAAGCAATAACTCTACTGCTACATTACTTTCCATTCCACCTGCAATTAAATCAGTCAAATTCATACTTTGCTCCCATCTGCCGCTACGGCGGCCCTAAAATAAGGGAGTGTGAAAACTTTTTCACACTTTTTTCTCCTCGTATTCCATAAAAAAGGAGACAGAACATCTGGCATCCTGCCAAATATGCTATCTCCCTTGATAACGAATCTTCTTATAATGCATCGTATCCACGTTCTCCGGTTCTAATTCTTACAGCGTCATCCACATCATAGACAAATATTTTACCATCTCCATAATGTCCTGTTTTAATTTCGTCTACGATTTTTGCAATCAATGCTTCTGCCACCTCAGTTGGAACAACAGTTTCGACCTTAATCTTGGGAAGCAGATTAACTCTGTACTCAGCACCGCGATATTTGTTCACAATTCCTTTCTGATTTCCATACCCCATTACATTGACAAGATTGAGCCCATTTACTTCACTCTTGTCCAGAAGTTCTTTTAGATCCTCTAGTTTTTCAGGTTTAATGATAATCTCCAATTTCTTCATATTCTGCCTCCTTCATACTCTAAATTGAATGAACAGGTTGCTATCCCTGCCATGAACTCAAAAAAAGACATTTCCTCTCGGAAACGTCTTCGTTTATGTTTATTATACAGATAAGTTTTAACTTGTCAAACATTTTTTTATTTTTTTTATGAATCCAGATAATCTAATTGATTTTATCTACTTTAAAAATCTACTTTAAACATTTCCCATACTCAAAATATATTTTTCCCTCAAGTAACTTTTTCCCTCGAAATGTAAAGCCAAGTTTCTCACATAACCGTATTGATGCACTATTTTCAGGAATCACTTCTGAGTATGCAAATTCATAATCCAACTTCTCCCTTGCAAATCGGAGAATTGTAGAGCACACTTCATACGCAAATCCCTGCCTCTGGTATTCTTCTGCTATGATAAATCCTAGTTCAATCCCATCTGGATAATCATCTTTTACTTCAAATCCAGCTCTGCCAATCACACGATTGGAAGCTTTTTCCACGATTACCCACATGCCAAATCCATAAAGCGGGTAAATGGTATCAATATAGGTTCTTATATAATCAAGCTCATCCTGTCTATTTGCAAATAGTGGCTCCATATATTGAGTAATCTGTGGTACCGCATAAATTTCATACAGTCTTTCCAGATCTCTCTCATCAATTTCTCTAACCTTGCAACGCCTTGTTTCCAGAATTTCCATGGGAATCCGATGTTCCCTGCAATAAACTTCAGTCAGATATTCTCTGGTAACCGCTTCCACTGTTTTGAAAATATATCGAATCCCTATTTCGGAATCATAACAAGTCTCGCCAAGTTCAAAGAAAGTCACAGGAATTCCTTCCCGCTTTTTTTCTTCCGCCTGTTTTATGTTGTCGGATAAGAAGATTGCCTCATCGGGAAATTCAATTTCGCCCATTTTTTCAGGCAAAAACTCTATAAATGTAATCCCATCCCATTCAGCAAGTGCCGACAAGCCCACTATCTGGACTCTGTTTTGTTTCTCAAGATAATAATAAACATAGCGAAACATTGACTCACCTCAAATGCAAACCGAAGAATTCCTATCTTCTGTTGGCAGGCTCAATATTGATTGGTCTTCCCTTTATTTTGACATTTTTCATAGCTGCCATTACTTCAGCTGCAAGATGCTTTGGCACTTCCACGAAAGTATATTTATCATACATATCAATCGATCCAACCAGATTTCCTTTGATGCCTGATTCTCCGGCTATCGCTCCCAGAATATTTCCCGGTGTAACTTTCTGATTCTTTCCAATATTAATAAAAAGACGGACCATTCCCTCTTCTGCGCCTGTATTTTCAAAATTGTCCACCGCAACTGCTGTGTCAACTTCTTTATTGTTCATATACATTTTTACAAACGCTGCAGCAACATCCATCGCTGTGTAATCTTCATCATTAATCTTTTTCTCGATAATGGTAATCATCGCTTCTAGATTTTCCGTCTCAATAATGTTATTGACATCACGGAATAAATTATCAACTCTGGTTTGTGTGACATCATTTAAAGATGGAATCGGTTTTGCAACAATTGTTGTCTTACAGTAGCGTTGGATTTCCTTTAATTTATAAACTTCTTTTCCACGAATAAAAGAAAATGCAAGACCTGTCTTACCAGCACGTCCGGTTCTTCCAATTCTATGTACATAATATTCTTCATCCTGAGGTAAATCATAGTTGAAAACGATATCGATATTATCAACATCAATTCCTCTTGCCGCAACATCAGTTGCTACCAGAATTTCTGTTTTTCCTTTACGGAAGCTTTCCATGACGCGATCCCTTTGTTGTTGTTTCAAATCGCCATGAAGTCCTTCAGCAAAGTAGCCTCTACCCTGAAGATCAGCCGTCAGTTCATCTACTTTTTTCTTGGTGTTACAGAAAATCACAGATAACTTAGGATTATAAATATCGATTAGACGCGAAAGCACTTCATCTTTATTGTTTGGTTTTACTTCAAAATAGTACTGCTCTGTATTTGAAACAGTCAGCTCTTTTTTCACCACTTTAATAATCTCAGCATTTTTCTGATATGTCTTAGCAATATCCATAATCGGTTGTGGCATTGTTGCAGAAAAAAGAATTGTCTGTCTGTCTTCTGGTGTATCCGTCAGAATTGTTTCAATATCTTCACGGAATCCCATGTTAAGCATTTCGTCTGCTTCATCAAGAACTACCGTGTGAATCCCTTCAAATTTTACCGTTTTTCTTCTCATATGATCCATCACTCGTCCTGGGGTTCCAATAATAATCTGAACACCAGCTTTGAGGGATCTGATCTGTTTAGAAATGTCCTGTCCACCATAAACTGGAAGGATTTTAATATCATGTGTAAACAAACAGAGTTTTCTAAACTCTTCAGCGACCTGAATTGCCAGTTCACGGGTTGGGCAAAGAATAATTGCCTGTGGCTTTTTGTTCGCTCTATCTATTCTTTCAAGTGTTGGAATTGCAAAGGCTGCTGTTTTACCAGTTCCTGTTTGTGCCTGACCAACAATGTCTCTTCCAGATAAAATTACTGGAATTGCCTTTTCCTGAATGGGCGTCATTTCCTCAAACCCCATTTCTACAATTCCTCTCATTAACTTACTATTTACTTCTAATTCATCAAAATTCAAATTTCCACCTAATACCTTTCACATAAATCACAAAAAAAGCTTCAGTCAGAAAAAACGGCCTCTAGGCATCCATTTTTCGGGACTAAAGCGTGTTTACAACTATATAACATTATCAGAGAAACAGCATTATGTCAAGCAAAATAATCTCTATTCATTGACATATGTGTTTAGTAATGGCCAAACATCAGGCGTCTCAAGTCCCAGCTTCCACGCAGCGACACCACCAAGATTATATTTCCTCATGATATTTAACTTCACTTCTAAGGAAGCTGCATCTTCGAGCCACACCTGGTATAACGTATTTTCCTGATTTATTTCAGCATAGTTCTGGCATGTCTCTTCATCCCATGAAATTTCAGCGCCTTTTGAAGTCATAAAAGATTCTGCAATCCCCATCGCAACACTGTCTGCCTTTATTTCTGTTCCAGCCGTAGACCAGATTCTTGTATAGAAGGGAACCGCATTGATTACCTTTTCAGAGGGAACTTCTGCTACCGTATTGATTATTCCCTCTTCAACAAAATTAATAGAAGCAACCGACCCTGCTTTATTTCCTCCTGCATAATGCTCATCATATCCCATTATGATAAGGTAATCAGCAAATATTCCCTGCTCACTCCGATGATAATGCGCAGAATAATCTTTAGGAACATAATTATCCACTGACAAAACCAATGCATTTGCTCTACATGCTACAGAAAGTTCTCTTACAAACTGGATAAAATCTTCTCCTGTATCCTCATTGAGACTTTCAAAGTCGAGATTGATTCCATCAATTCCATATTCTTTCGCTGTGTTTACAAGGTTTTGTATCAAATACGTTCTTTTAGATGTATAGGATAAAATCTCTTTCGTTGTAATATCCGGGCTGAAATTATCAATCAAAGCCCATACTTCCATCCCCATTGCATGTGCCTGATTTACATACTCCACAGATGCAAGGTTTGAGAAATTCCCTTCGTTATCAATTAGAGATAACCAGGTTGGCGATATTACATTGACACCCGAAGCGTTCACCATCATTTCAGCCAAATAGGTATTCGCAGTCGCATTCGTAACCTGATGCCACACCAGATTGATTTTGTGATCTCTTGTAAGGCTTGAAAACACCTGTTCCTGGACTTCTTCAATTGGTTCCGTCTCTTGCGTTCTTTCCTTCATTAATCTTTTATTTTCTACATAACCAATCAAAGAATCTGTTGTCTTGACTTTTGACCATTTCTCCATTTTTTCCAGAATAATAACAGTCTCATTTTTTTTCAGGTCTTTCAGAATTTCACTCTTGATGCCGCCAAGAACTCTCACAGCAGTATCTTTCTTAATCTCAGCTACCTGTCTTTGTGACCACTGGTTATCAATCTGTATTCTGGATGGGTTGTCAAATACTTCATAAGATAAGTTTGAGTATTTTTTGAGATATTCTATCGCTATATATAGATTTTCTCCCTCTAAAATGGATATTGGATACTCCGCTTCAACTGTTTCAGACGTTGAACTATAAGTGTTCGAACCCACAATATTCGTGACCGTTTCCGTCGGACCCGTATATAAAAGATAACCCTCATTTACATCAAAATAGAATCTGTCATTAAAATATTCTTGAACCAGGTTAAATTCAAGATATGCCACATCGTCTATTATTTTTGCTTTCTGCTCAAGAATCTCGTCTTGAAGCATAATCGCTGTTTCGTTTTCAGAAATATTAAAATATTCAAATAAATCTGCTCTTTCTTTTGAATAAGAGTATTTTTCAATTATTTTCATTCCATAAGTTGCTACTATCGTGATTATAATCAAGACGATTGCAGCGATAACTGGAATTATTTTTTTCTTCATGCCCAATTACCTCCTGACCGTCATTATTATAACAGAATCTGTTATTATCGTCATTATTCTTTTTTTGTTTTTTTCTTAATTTTGATTTTCACGTTCCCACGTTCCCGCATCCTGAAATAATTAATTCCTCTTCATTCTGCACCATTGTACCGCATGGAGGGGCTTCCATTTACAGTGCAATATTCCCTGTGAAAATCATACTTTGGCTTATAATAGTTTTTAAGATTTAGATTGCTCTAAAAAAAATTTACTCTGTCATATCTTAGTTCTCTTAGCTGACCCGAGTCATCCAACACATAATCTGCCATATAAACCGCTCCATGCTCCTGGCAACACCGAATCGTGATTTCTTCCGGCGACGATATTCTACCTTCAAAATAGAGCATGACTCCACCATAGACAAACCATTTAAGTCTGGCGTACTCCTCTAGCTGATTTCTTTTTAAACTTAAAATGTCTGGTAACCCCCCGTCTTATCAGCTGTAGACCAAAAGGAATTGTGATATATTCCGCACTACTGATATTCATAATTTTACGAATAATGACGATAAATAAAATAACAGCTTAGAGATGTCTGGATTTGCATCAAAAAAAATCCTGTCATGTTTTGAATTGTATAAAATTGTTGGAATTTAGTTTGGAAATAAAATTTGATTTCGCGAACAGACACGTACGCCTGTAAGACAATACCCCTATGATAGAATTCTTAGGGATTAAGATAGGAAGACAAACTTCCCTTTTTGAAATGTAGAACTAGCCTGCTGTAGAAAACAGCGGAACTTATTTGCAGCAAGTCTGCAACCACTCGTTCTTGCCTCCTAACCGATACCGATTATCCAAGAACATCTCTAGAAATATTATATTCATATTTGCATAAAAATTCAAGACATTTCTTAAATTTTTTTAAAAAATATGAAATTTTTGAAACTGACCCAGGTGCTATTGACTAAAGATTGTTTAAAGTATAATATCATCATATATTACAAAGCTATTGGTAATCTGGTGTTTCAGTCACGGTACCTATTCACTGTTCTTAGCACAAAAGAAAAGGATGTGATACTATGAAGATTGAAAAAGTGAATGACCATCAAATACGTTGTACCTTAACAAAAGCAGATCTTGCTGATCGGGAACTTAAAATCAGCGAGCTGGCATACGGAACCGATAAGGCAAAAACATTATTTCGAGATATGATGCAACAGGCTGCTTTTGAATTTGGTTTTGAGGCGGAAGATATCCCACTTATGATAGAGGCTATTCCTTTGAATTCAGAGTGTATCGTTCTCATAATTACAAAAGTCGAGGATCCTGAAGAGCTTGATACCAGATTCTCTAAGTTTGCCCCCTCAGTTCACGACACAGATGGAAACCCTGACGAAGCATCGAATGTTGTTTCTGAAGGTGCTGATGATGTTCTCGATTTGTTTAAGAGAATACATGAAAGTAATTTTATAGATGTTCCTTCCAAAGAAGTAAGTTCTAATTCTTCTACGGATTCTGTAAAAGAAAACGAAATACCTGTAGCAGATGAACTTTTAGAAGAAAAACCAATTTTGGATTTGACAAAAGTATATCTGTTAGACACTCTGGATTCTGTGACGAAATTATCCCGCGTTTTAAAATTTTACTATCAAGGTTCCAATTCATTATATAAGAATAAACAAACAGGAGCATATACTCTTGTTATATCAAAAAGCGGACATACACCTGAGGAATTCAATAAGATTTGTAATATAATATCTGAATACGCAGCTCCCGAACGTTTTACACTCGCTGGGGAAGCATATTTAGAAGAGCATTTTGAACCGGTAATTAAAAATACTGCTGTTCAGTCATTTGCTTTAATCTAACAAAAAAGGCCGGTAAATCCGGCCTTTTTCTTGTTTAAAGATTATTTTTCATAAACTAGCTTTAAAGTGCATTGATTTTTGACATCAATACGTTGACATCCATCCCGTGAACCATAGCTGCTTCTTCTAACGTTTCTCCTTGCGCAGATGGGCACCCAAGGCAATGCATTCCCGCTTCCATAAGGATTGGAGCAACTGCAGGGTTTGTTCTAAGCATTTCACCAATTGTCATATCTTTACTAATTGCTGACATTACCGTTACCTCCTAATTAATTAAATAATAACGAATATAAATTTTTAAAATTCGATTTTTAAAGTATATTCCTTTTTCGTGTTTAATGCAACTCGTATGATTCATCTTTTTTACATTGCCCTTCGCATTAGATTTTCACAGTGTTTTCAAATGATTTTGTACCCCAAAAAGAACATTCCCATCTATTGACGCTGTTAATTAATTAACATATAATGATTTTTAGTGACAGCTAACAGAAAAAACAATGTAACATCGTCTTATTTTTGTAAGACATAACAAAACACAATATAATATAAAATAGGAGGCTTTATTAATGAGACCAGAATGGAAAGATTTTGTAGGTGGTAAATGGGAGCAAGAAATCAATGTCAGAGATTTCATCCAAAAAAACTACACTCCTTATGATGGAGATGATGAATTCCTTGCGGATGCTACCAAAAACACAAATGAGTTATGGGCACAAGTAATGGATCTTACAAAAAAGGAAATTGCAGCAGGTGGAGTTCTTGATATGGATACTCACATCGTATCTACAATCTCCTCACATGGCGCTGGATACCTAGACAAAAGCAAAGAAACTATTGTTGGTTTCCAGACCGACAAACCTTTCAAACGTTCCATGCAGCCTTACGGTGGTATCCGTATGGCAGAAAAAGCTTGTTCAGACAATGGATATGAAGTAGACCCTGCAATCAGCGAATTTTTCTCAACACATAGAAAGACACATAACGCAGGCTGTTTTGATGGTTATAATGATGATATGAAAGCTTGTCGTTCAAGTCACGTCATCACAGGTCTTCCTGATGCTTATGGACGTGGACGTATCATTGGCGATTACAGACGTATTGCTTTATATGGTATTGACAGATTAATCGAAGACAAAATCGAGCAAAAGAATTCTACAGGTCGTGTTATGACTGATGAAGTGATTCGTCTACGCGAAGAAATCTCCGAACAAATTGTTGCATTAAAAGAAATGAAAAAAATGGCTACAGCATATGGCTGTGATATTTCTAAACCTGCTGCAAACGTACAGGAAGCAATTCAGTTTACCTATTTTGGATATCTTGCTGCAGTAAAAGAACAAAATGGTGCCGCAATGTCACTTGGACGTACCTCAACTTTCATTGATTGTTTTGCAGAAAGAGATCTTGCAAACGGAACTTTTACGGAAGAACAGGTTCAGGAATTTATTGATCATTTCGTTATGAAGTTAAGATGTATCAAATTTGCACGTACACCTGAATACAATCAGATTTTTGCCGGAGATCCTGTTTGGGTTACTGAATCCATCGCAGGTGTTGGTGTTGATGGCCGCCATATGGTAACAAAAATGTCATATCGTTACCTTCATACACTGATCAACTTAGGTGCTTCCCCAGAACCAAACCTTACAGTTTTATGGTCAACAAGATTACCAGAAAACTTTAAAAGATTCTGTGCTAAGATTTCTATTGCTACTTCTTCTATCCAGTACGAAAATGACGACCTCATGAGAGTGACTCATGGAGATGATTACGGAATCGCATGCTGTGTATCCTCTATGATTATCGGTAAACAAATGCAGTTCTTCGGAGCTCGCGCAAATCTTGCAAAATGTATGTTGTATGCTTTAAACGGTGGTGTAGATGAAGTTTCACGAAAACAGGTTGGTCCAAAATATCGTCCCGTAGCCGGAGAAGTTCTTGAATATAACGATGTAATTGGCAAATTTGACGACATGATGGAATGGCTTGCAGATGTTTATGTAAACACATTGAATGTGATTCATTATATGCATGATAAATATTGCTATGAAAGAGCACAGATGGCGTTACATGACAGAGATGTTCTTCGTTATTTTGCAACAGGTATTGCAGGTCTTTCCGTTGTTACAGATTCCTTATGTGCGATTAAGTATGCATCGGTAAAACCAATCAGAGATGAAGATGGAATTATTATCGATTTTGAAACAACAGGTGATTTTCCAAAATACGGTAATGATGATGATCGTGCTGACCAGATTGCACATGATCTTGTATCTAAATTCATGAAGATGATTAGAAGACATCACACATACAGAAACGGATTCCCTACTATGTCAGTTCTTACCATTACTTCAAACGTAACTTATGGTAAAGCTACAGGTAACACACCAGATGGTCGTGTAAAAGGTCAGCCATTCGCACCAGGTGCAAACCCAATGCACGGACGTGATACACACGGTGCTATCGCTTCTCTTGCTTCTGTAACAAAGCTTCCTTTCCAGGATGCACAGGATGGTATTTCTAATACCTTTACAATTATCCCAGGTGCTCTCGGAAAAGATGATCAGGTATTTGCAGGCGATCTTGATATCGAATTAGACTTAAACTAATCTACTTGTAACTAACAACTATTTTTCTTTCCCCCAGAATAGGATGGTGCTGTATGGATCAAAAAAATATGATTGATGATTTGGTAGCAATGCTTGATGCAGGAATTTCCAAAGGAGTAGGTCATGTTAATGTGGATTTCGACGATACATTGAATGAGTCTAAATCGGTTCAGACAATGGGATGTACTGATTGTTCCAGAACTCCAACAGCATGTAGTATTCCTACTCTTCAACAAGGGTTAGACGATTATCGATAAAAATTATAGGAGGTAATACTATGTCACAGACAAGCCAAGCACAGATAGATAATTTAGTATCATTATTAGATGGATATGCAACAAAAGGTGGCCACCACTTAAATGTTAATGTATTAAACAGAGATATGTTATTAGATGCACAGCAGCATCCCGAAAACTATCCTCAGCTTACAATTCGTGTATCTGGATATGCTGTTAACTTTGTTAAATTGACTAAGGAACAGCAGAATGATGTTATCAACCGTACTTTTCACGAAACAATCTAAGTATCGAATAAGAAGCTTTTCACTCCAGGCATAAATTTGCCTGGAGTTTTTTTTATAAAATTACTTGACCTGTCGTAGTAATCATGCTATATTAATACTACGCCAGACGTAGTATGATTGTCGTAGTACATCTGTCGTAGTAGTTAGAAAGGGGGTTTTGCATTGATCAGTAGTGACATCATAAGAGGCTATAACGATACCATGATCCTCTATTTATTACTCCAAGGTGATTCTTATGGATATGAAATCTCTAAGAATATCAAAGAGCAAACAGAAGAAAAGTATATCATTAAAGAGACAACTCTCTACTCAGCATTTACCAGACTTGAAAAAAATGGGTATATCTCCTCCTATTATAGTGATGAGACAAATGGAAAGCGCCGAACCTACTATAAGTTAACCGATGAGGGGTTACTTTATTACAAAGAAAAGTGTCAGGAATGGCAACTAACAAAAATCGTTGTTGATAAATTTATAAAGGAGATGTGAATATGAATACAATCATTAACTATCTGGAGAATATGTTTGCAGGCATGCCACAAACGGCAGAACTCATTAAATTAAAAGAAGATCTTCTTAGTAGCATGGAAGACAAATACAATGAATTGAAAAAAAACGGTAAAAGTGAAAACGAAGCGATTGGTGTTGTTATTTCAGAATTTGGAAATATCGACGAATTAGTAAGAGAATTAAATATAGAAATGTCCTCTACTTCAGCACAGAAGTCTGCTCCTGTTATCAGTAAAGCAGAAGTGAATAAAATCATTCATGATAAGAAGTTTTTTGGAACTTTAATTGCTCTCGGTGTTTTTTTATGTATTATTGCTCCTGCGATTTTCATACTTGGTGTTTCTTTTTTCAGCCTACGCATGCCCGAGGATGCTGCTGCAACCCTTTTTCTTTTTCCACTTTTTATCTTAATTGCAATTGCCGTAGGACTCTTTATTTATAGCGGAATCCATCTCGATCAATATAAGTACCTCGAAAAGCCGTTTGTTCTTGATTTTTCACTAGCCGAAATCATTCGACAAAAAAAACTTTCTTTCCTTCCTGTTTTTACGCTTGAAATCGTAGTTGGAGTTGTACTATGCATTCTCTCTCCACTTGTGCTTATTTCCTTCCAGGTATTTTTAACAGATTCAGAACCTTACAGTGCAATAGGAGTTTTTGCCTTATTACTACTCGTTGCAACTGCAGTTTTGTTATTTATACATGCGGGCGTAACAATGGATTGTTATAAGGAACTACTTCAGGAAGATGAATTTTCGAGAGAAAAAAAAGAAGATAAGCTAATTGGTGCCGTTGCCTCTATCGTCTGGCCTCTTACAACAGTCGGTTATCTTTTATGGAGTTTTTTATCTGGTGACTGGCACATTACATGGATTGTATGGCCTATCATGGGTATTTTGTTTGGTGGTTTCTCCGGAATTGTTGCCTCTATAAGAGGCGAGTCTCGGTAACCCGGCTGTACCCATACGTGTATGTACTAAATCAAATACATTACCTGCTAACAGATTGAATTCTCTCTCCACAAATAGTATACTAAGCATGCAGGCAACTGCCTTTGATTGGAGGTTATATTATGAGTGGAAGAATTCATTCGATAGAGAGTTTTGGTACCGTGGATGGTCCTGGCGTAAGACTTGTTGTTTTTTTACAGGGTTGTCCCATGAGATGTGCCTATTGTCACAATCCCGACACCTGGGACCTTAAAGGTGGAAAAAAGGTTGAAGTCTCACGAATCATAAAAGATTTTGAACGTAATAGAGGTTTTTATCGTGGTGGTGGAATCACTGTAACTGGTGGTGAACCTCTTCTTCAGGTTGATTTTTTGATTGAATTATTTCTCGAATGCAAGAAGCATGAAATACATACCTGCATCGACACTTCAGGGATTACTTATAAGCCCGAAAATATTGAATACATAGAAAAACTTGACCGTTTACTAGAGTTGACTGACCTCGTCATGCTGGATATTAAACATATTGATCCCGAGAAGCATCTCCATCTTACCGGTCAGCCAAACGAAGGAATTCTCGCTTTTGCTTACTATCTAAGTAATAAAAATATACCCGTCTGGATAAGGCATGTTGTAGTTCCAGGCTTAACCGATGATGAAGAATATCTGTTTCAACTTGGTTACTTTATTGGTGATCTAAAAAATGTAAAAGCCCTGGATGTTCTCCCTTACCACTCCATGGGAAGGGCAAAATACGAAATGCTTGGCATCGATTATAAACTCAAGTTCGTTCCTGATATGGACAAAAGAGAAGTCGTCGACAAAAAAAAGTCCATCCTGGAAGGAATTAAGAAACGTCGACTTGAGCTCCGATCTCAAGAAGGTTCTAATTAGGTTCTCTTCAAAAATAATCTGTGTTTCATCCTTGTTTTACTTGTATTCAGTCTCCAATTGTATTAAAATAATTTTAGTTACGAAAGTAAATTCGTAAACCGCAATATAAAAAGGAGGACTATATTATGGCATATGTAATCAGTGACGCTTGTGTTAGCTGTGGAGCTTGTGAACCACAATGTCCAGTAGGCGCTATCAGCCAGGGCGATACACAATATGAAATTAACGCAGATTCCTGCATCAGCTGTGGAGCATGCGCAGGTGTTTGCCCAACTGGAGCTATTTCAGAAGAATAAGAACAACAAAAAAAGACACTCGCGTGTCTTTTTTTATTGGGCAGATAAATCCTGTTATCAAGTCAACTTATTTATTTTTGCATATTTGCAAACTTCGTATAGTCCGGAAGCCATACAAGGTTAATCGTTCCAATTGGACCATTTCTCTGTTTTGCAATAATTACTTCTGCTATGTTTTTCATTTCTGTGTCTTTGTTGTAGTAATCATCACGATAGAGGAACATTACAACATCGGCATCCTGTTCGATTGCTCCTGATTCCCTAAGATCAGAAAGCATAGGCCTGTGATCAGGTCTCTGCTCTACTGCACGGCTTAACTGTGACAGTGCAACAACAGGTACGCTAAGTTCCCTTGCAAGTGATTTTAGTGACCTGGAAATATCAGAGATTTCCTGTTGCCTGGATTCTGTTCTTCCACTTCCAGACATTAACTGCAGGTAATCAATCACAATAATACTTAAGTTATGCTCTAATTTGTACTTTCTGCACTTAGAACGCAGTTCAGAAATACTAATTCCAGGCGTATCATCAATGATTAGATTTGACTTCCCAATTACTCCAGCACTCTCAATCAATTTTTCCCATTCTGCATCCGAAAGGTTTCCAGTACGGATATGTTGCGAATCAACTTTTGACTCCAGAGAGAACAGTCTATTAACCAACTGTTCTTTTGACATTTCCAGACTAAACACTGCTACTGTTTTCTTTTGGTGAAATGCCATATACTGCGCGATATTTAAAACAAATGCCGTCTTACCCATGGAGGGTCTTGCTGCAATCAAAATCAGATCAGAAGGTTGAAATCCAGCCGTTCTGTAATCAAGATCAATAAATCCTGTGGCCAGTCCAGTTACTGCCCCTTTATTTTTAGATGCCTGCTCAATTTTATCCATGGCATTCATAACAACCTGCCTAATCGGAACAAAGTCACCTGTATTTCTCTTTTGCACAAGTTCAAAGGTTCTTTTTTCTGTTTCTTCCAGAATCACTTCCAGAGACTCTTTTCCAACGTAGCAGGTGTTTGCAATCTCTTCATTCAGTCTGATTAGCTTACGTAATGTGGATTTTTCAGCTACGATCCCAGCATAATACTTTATGTTGGCGGAGGTTGGAACCGCAGTGAGTAATTCTCTTACAAATTCAAGGCTACTCACTTCGGGTGATGCCTCTTTTTCTTTCAGCCTATTCTGAAGCGTTACTACATCTACAGGTTTCCCCTCATCATTTAACTCAACCATTGCCTGAAATAGAAGTGCATATTGTTTACTGTAAAAATCTTCATCCTGAACAATTTCACTTGCTGATACAATTGCGTCCCGATCCATAATCATCGATCCAATTACTGACTGTTCTGCTTCCAGGCTATGTGGAAGTACTCTTTTTAATATTGATTCTTCAACCGTTGCCATGGAACTCCTCCGTTATTTTTCCTCTTGAACCTTCACTTTTAGAGAAGCTGTGACCTGTGGATGAAGTTTAACGCCTACCTCATAGACTCCAAAGTTCTTAATTGCTTCTGACAATACTACTTTTTTCTTGTCAAGCTCTATTCCATGCTGAAGCTGTGCTTCGCGCACTATTTCCTTCGAAGAGACCGAACCAAACGTTTTCCCACCTTCGCCTGATTTTATAGAAACATCTATTACAAGTTCTGAAAGTCTGTCTGCAAATTGTTTCGCTTCCTCTAATTGTTCTGCTGCCAGTTTTTCTGCGTGCGCCTGTTTTAGCTTAAGGTCATTTAAGTTCTTTGTACTTGCCTCAAGACCAAGTTTCTTCGGTAATACAAAGTTTCTTGCATATCCGTCGTTCACTTCAATAATCTGACCTTTTTTCCCTAATGTTTTCACATCTTCTAATAATATAACTTTCATTATAAATCACCTTCCTGTATCATACTGTCTAGTATCTGCTTTAAAGTCTCCTCTGCCTGGGCAATTGTAATATCTTCCAGCTGGGCCCCTGCAATGTTCATATGTCCGCCTCCTCCGAGACGCTCCATAATAACATGTACATTTACTTCATCAATAGACCTTCCACTTATATATACTTTGCCTTGATATTCCGTTAAAACAAAGCTTGCCTTTATTCCTTTGATATCAAGCAGTTCATTGGCCGCCTGTGCACCAACTATTGTCGGGCTTTCAATTCCACTACTTGGACATCTTGAGATTGCAAAATCATTTCTATAGATTTCTGCATGACGAACCGTCTCTGCTTTTGCCTTATAATCAGATGCTTCTTCCCGAAACAATTTGCGTACCCTTGTAACGTCTGCACCATTCCTGCGCAAAAATGCTGCTGCCTCAAATGTTCTGACTCCAGTTTTTGCGACAAAATTATTCGTATCAATTATAATTCCAGCATAGATGCAATCGGCTTCGTTTGACCGAATTTTAATTCCATCTCCTACGTATTGCAGAATCTCCGCTACCATCTCACATGCCGAAGATGCATAGGGTTCAACGTAAGAAAGTGTCGCATTTTCAATTACCTCTGAGCTCTGTCTGTGGTGATCAAGTACTACAATTGATTTGCAGATTTTTAGCAATTCTGGACACTCTGTAATACTAGGTCTATTAACATCTACAATTACAAGAACTGTATTTGCCCCGGCAGCTTCAATTGCCTGCTGGCTATTAATAAACATATCTGCTTCATATTCCGGATGCCCTGTAAATAATTCCAGCAATGGCTTTACTGAAGTCGAAACTTCATTAATAACAATATGCGTTTTTCGTTGTAATGCTTTTGAAATACAATATACACCAATTGCCGCACCAAAACTGTCAACATCAGTAAGGTTATGACCCATTACAATCACTTTATCTTTTGCAGATATGATTTCTCTAAGTGCATAAGCCTTTACTCTGGCTTTTACCCGGGTATTTTTCTCAACCATCTGGCTCTTTCCACCATAGTAAGATAAGGACTCCATCGTTTTAACAACCGCCTGGTCTCCTCCTCTTCCAAGCGCAAGATCAATAGAAGTTCTTGCAAATTCATAGTTTTGGGAGTAGGTAAGTCCATCAAGTCCAATTCCAATGCTAAGCGTGACAGACATGTCATTTCCTATATTGACTGTTTTGATTTCTTCCAGAATGTCAAATTTAGATTCCTGTAACTGTTTGAGTGCTTTTTTTCTTAAGATGACCAAATATTTATCCTTCTCTGTCTTTTTTACAATTCCATCCAGGGAAGCAATATATTTATTGATCTTTCGATCAATCAACGCAACAAGCAAAGACCTTCTTACTTCTTCAATACTATCAAGCGCCTCTTCATAATTGTCAATGTAAATCAAGCCTACTGCAAGGCTTTGGTCATCATTCTCCTGTAATGCAAACTTGAGTGCAGTTTCATCGAATAAATAAAGGGCAATCAAAAACCCCTGATAATCATCTGCTTCAATAATATCACTATTTTCTACCATCTCTGTCAAAGGGATTTTCTTCATTCTGACAAGAAAATTGCGTTCATCGTAGGTGATTTCTACTTCACTTTCCTCTCGGTCAGCCGGAAGTTTATCTCTCGTAACTTTGGGAAAAACCTGATGAACAAGTTTTTTTACACTCTTGTCCTGGTAAGTTACATCTTCAAACGCATTATTGACCCAGATAATTCGTCCAGTATCGTCAAGCAGTGCATGTGGCAAATCAAGGTCTTTCAAGAGCCTCTTTTGAATTTGTCCATATTGCGTTGCAAAACTAATCAGTTCATTTAATATAATTGGCTTATTGTAATACAATAATAATAAATTTACAGTAAAATACAGAATCACAAATAGTGTTAAAAGCAAACCTGCAGTAATATCTACAAAATATACAATGACAGTCAAGAGGGCCAGACCAACTCCCAGAAGCAAAAATGCCTGCAAATATTTTTTTAACTGTCCTTTAAGTCTGACTTGTTTCTTCATCTATCTTCCTCATTTTCTCAGGCAAAATCCGACTCTGCACTGATTGTATTTCTGCCCTTTTCTTTTGATTGATATAAAAGCCTGTCAACTCTTAGGTACAAACTGTCTTTATCTTCTGCATTTTTTGTAAACAACGCCCCAATTGATATGGTCGCATTGACTTCTAATTCAGCGTGTAACGACTTGGTGAACAGTTCATTCAAAGAAAGAATCTTGGTATAAAAACCCTCTGCCGATTCAGGGTTGATTTTACCAGTTACAGCAAATTCATCTCCACCAAGCCTAAACACTCTATCTTCGTCTCTAAAAACTGACTTCAGCCACTTTCCAGTTTCTTTTAAGATTTCATCTCCTACCTGATGTCCATACGTATCATTAATCGTTTTAAAGTTATCAAGGTCAATAAATAAAATAAAAAAAGACTCTGGATTAGCCACAATTGTTTCAAGCGTACTATTCCACGAACTTCTATTAAGCAATTTTGTAAGCGGGTCCGTCTCAATTAATCTTATCATTTTTTCTCTGCTAATCACGATATTTACCAATACATCATTCACCAGCATAAACGATTCCACAAAGTCTTTCACTTCCTGGTTCACAAGACGTTTCGGAAAAATCAAAATAACATGTATTTTTTCGTCTTTATCTACATGAATACTTGATACTGTGACAGGATAGCACATAATCGTAAATTCTTCATGTAATGCATCATAAACTGTCAATCCCTGTGACGTTGCAAGTGTATCAATCCCATTCATAATACATCGATACATTTTATTCTCTTTATCCAGATTTGTAAGAATAATTCCTTTATAAAACATCATGGAATAAAGGCACCCTGTGCACCCGATGATAATATCATTTAACTTTTCCAAATCAATGTTTCGGTCAAAATGGACCAGCTTTAATAATTCAAAGCTTTGCTGTGATTCTGCAAGCTTCCTTGATAAAATACGATTCTCTTCTAGCACGATATCTTTTATGTTCTCTGGTGAATCCTTGTACTTTTCAAAATCATTCATTTCTTTGTTACCCCTGGGTTAACCCAATGTGCATAATTCCACAATCGCAATATCCCAAATTTTGTATTACACCCCAAACTAATCCGATTATATCATATCCTTCTCTAAACTTCAATTTCGTAAAAAAGAAAAACACCCGAGATTTGTAGGGTTACAATTGATGTGACACCTACAACTATACAATAACGGTTGAGTCCTATAGAATGTTAATCACCACAAAAAACAATTCTATAAAAAAGGAACATCAACCGTCATGAATACAATAACACATTCACAACGATATCTGCCACATGATTCTTCTACAAGATTCCATGCTGTTAAATTATATCGCACAGGCGTAGGCCTTTCTTTCGTAACTCGAAGATATCATATATCGAAATCTTCACTACTGCGTTGGAACAAAAAATTTGATGGTTCAAAAGATTCTCTGCTGGATAAATCGCATCGCCCTATTACGCAGCATCCGAATGCTCATACAGAAGAAGAACTTCAATGGATTAAGAATTATCATCGTAGAAATCCGCACATCTCTGTATGTGAACTTTATGGAAAGCTTCGTTCCGAAAGAGGGTACTTGCGTCATCCTGGCTCTTTATATCGTGTTTACTGCAGATTGGGTTATACCAGTAAAGCTCCTTCTACTAAAAAAATCCGAAAACCAAAACCTTACGACACCCCTACTGAATTAGGTGTAAAATGGCAGTTGGATGTTAAATACGTTCCAAATGCTTGTTATTCCGGCACTGTCACACAGAAGTTCTATCAGTATACTGTAATTGATGAGGCTTCTAGGGAACGTTTTTTGTACCCATATATGGAACAGAGTAGTTACTCAACCTGCGACTTTTTAAAACGCGCTATAATCTACTTTGGGTATAAACCAAAAATTCTTCAGACTGATAACGGTGCAGAGTTTACGCACATCCGCAAGACCAATAGGACACATCCTTTAGATGTTTTATGCGCAGAGCTAGAAATAAATCATAAGAGAATACGTCCAAGAACTCCTCAGCATAATGGAAAAGTAGAACGTAGTCATCGGAATGACCAGGAACGTTTTTATAATCACATGAAGTTTTATAGCTACCAAGATCTAATGATTCAAATGAAACGATATATGAATCGTTCCAATCGCATTCCAATGCAGGTACTCGGTTGGCAATCATCCCTGCAAAAACGATCATCGATTGAATTTCAATACAAATAAAAAAATGTAGCTTTCTATTTATTGATTAACATTTATAGTAACATACCAACCCTTTTATTTTTATAAAGTTGGTGTCACATCATTGACTAATGTACAGTAAAAAAGAAAAACACCCGAGATTCATCTTATTTGATTGATCTCAGGCGTTTCTTTTTACTTTAAGAAAGAGTTCTACAAGTTGGGGATCAAACTGCGTTCCACTGCAATCTTTAATTTCTTTTTCCGCTTCTTTGACTGATAATGCCGCTCTATAAGGTCTATCATTTGTCATAGCATCAAAAGTATCTACAATGGATAGTATTCTGCATTCAATCGGAATTTCTTCCCCTTGAATTCCCAGTGGATATCCATTGCCGTCCCACCTCTCGTGATGTTTCAGAATCAGTGGTGCAATATCTCTGATTTCAGCAGCCTCCAGCGCTATTCTTTCTCCAATTGAGGTGTGTGTTCTCATCACCTTCCACTCAGCCTCATCCAATGCCGCTGGCTTTTTTAAAATCGCATCTGGTATTCCGATTTTACCTATGTCATGAAACTTCGTAAGCAAAACCAATCGATCCATCTGATCCTGGTGAAGTTTTAGTTCTTTTCCCAAAATAATAGCAAGATATTCCATTCTGGAAACATGTCCTTCCGATACAAAGTCTTTTACTTCAAGCGCCTTCATAAACGCTTTTACAAAAGTGCTTCTTATACTCTCTTTTTTCAAAAGCTTATTTTGGTACATGTTGTTATCAGCTTCCTGAAAAATAAATTCTGTATTTACAAATCCTTTCTTGTGGAACGCATATCCCCATGCGAGAGAAAGCCCTCTGTTCCCTGCATACTTATTATGTTCTTCAACTTTTTCACTTAAGCACTCTAGCAATATCTCAATTTTCTTTGGACTGGTATTTTCGATAAAAACACCAAACTCATCTCCACCAATTCTTGCAACCAGGCCATGTTTTTCAAAGACTTCTCTGACTATTTCAGCCACTTCGATAATCATAATATCTCCATTAAAATGGCCCAACGTGTCATTAATAAATTTTAGTCCATTGATGTCCACCGATACAATCGCGATATTTTCATGATACCGATTAACATATCTCTCCATTTTTTCTTCAAAGCTTCGACGACTCTGCAATCCAGTCAGTGCATCGCGCTCGACTAGATATCGAAGTTTTTTTTCAAGCAATATCCTCTCTGTCATATTCCTAAGAATAATCAGTATTTCTCCAGATGTTGCCCTCTGAAATCTGGCTTCAAGATAGTAGGTTTTGTCTTCTATCTCTGTCTGAATTTCTTTTGAAAGAAAAGAATGTAGACCCGAAACTTCTTTTGCCATTTCAGTAAGTGAGTTAATCAGTTCTTCCTTTTCCATTACCAGACCAGAAAATGAATCCTTTTTGTTTTCTGGAGAAACAAGCCGTATCCCACCATCCTGATCACATGTAAGCAGAATATCAGGAATTGCTGCAATCAGCGCCTTGTTGTGTGCAACTGCTCTTTCTAATATGATTACTTTTTCCTGTAGTTCCGGATAGTAATTTTTTCGAAAAGAATCCTCTCCCAACCCAATGATAGAATCTCTGGAAAAAGATTTCTTATCCTTTCTTTCGTAAAATCTCTCCATAAATTGTTGTCACCTCATTTTGTGTTAACATTCTTGGATTTGTGACGATGCAGGGATCCGACAAGGCACCCTCCGCTAATTTTTCAATCATGTCATCATTCAGCTCTTCTACTAAAGCATAGTCTCCAATCGAAAGTTGCTTCCTTAGATTTCTGATCTTCCGAATTAATTTCTCTTTTGTTTCTTTCGAATCACTGTCAGTTACCGCAACGCCCATCGCTTTGGCAATATCCTTATATTTTTCAGGTGCCGAATCAAAATTCAGTGCAACAACATGTTCTAATAACAAGCTATTGCATTCTCCATGCGGTAAATCCAGAAGTCCTCCAAGGCTATGTGCCATTGCATGTACCGCACCCAGGCTTGCATTCGAAAAAGCGAGTCCAGCATAGAGCGAACCGAGCATCATCTGGTACATCACTTCAATGCTTCGATCCGGTTTTACGGCAGCTTCAATTGTAGCTGCAATCATTTTGATTGCTTCTAATGCATGCATATCGGTAAGGTGAGAATTTGCATTCGATACATAAGCTTCTATTGCATGTGTCAGTGCATCCATTCCTGTGCATGCCGTTAAATAAAGATCCATAGTCATGAGTGGAACCGGATCAATCAAGGCAAGATCAGGAACAACTTTCTTACTAATAATCGCTTTTTTTACATGATTCTCTGTATCGCATATGATTGCAAACTGTGAAACATCTGCGGAGGCCCCTGATGTCGTTGGTATTGCAATTAATGGTGGCCCCGGAAAATTAATCTCATCTACGCCTTCATAGTCGAGAATTTCCCCGCCATTCGAGGAAACAATACTAATTCCTTTTGCGCAATCAATCGGACTTCCTCCCCCAATTGCAATGAGAAGATCACATTTTTCCTCCATGAACATTTGGGCACCAAGCATCACCTCGTACTCTCTTGGATTGGAGGTTACTTCGTCAAAAATAACAGGATTAATATGATACTTACTAAATTCACTCAATATATCCAAAAACCAAGGCAAAACTTCAAGATTTTTGTCTGTCACAATCATTGGTTTTTTAGATGCAAAATGTCCAATATATCTTCCAATCATAAGACGCGCATCTAGACCAGTAATAATCTCAGGTGCAACAAATTTCCTTAGTTCAGTTGTTATATCCATCGATTTCTCACCTCCGAATTGACAATTAATTTATACATTCAGATTACAATTATTATTTCACTTTGTCAATATTTCTTTACTTTTCAGTTTTTTTACTGTTTTTATGCAACAAAAAAACCGCCACTATAAAAGTGACGGTCCATTTTTTAATCCAGTGTATAAGGCATCAATGCAA
>CANRNK010000011.1 GCA_947631985.1 uncultured Lachnospiraceae bacterium
GAGAGGGTGGGTAATGTATGGATGAAAAAAGGCTTTTGTTTGAACAGTACTTGAATTTGGAAAACAAAGAAAAGGCTGTTTCTTATTGTATAGAGCTTCTGAAAGAAAAGAAGACAGATGTTGTTAGCCTGTATGAAACCATTTTGACCCCTGGTCTGAATCAGCAAGTCTGTGGAGAGGCAGATCAACAAATCTGTATCTGGAAAGAGCACGTCAAAACGGCAATTGTGAGAACAATTGTAGAATGTTCCTACCCGTATGTTATGGAGGAGCGTAAGATGAAGAATGCAATTAATAAAATTACAGCCGTTATCGTGTGCCCATCCGAAGAATATCATGATTTGGGAGCCAGAATGGTAGCGGATTTTTTTACAATATGTGGGTGTAACACGATTTTTGTTGGAAGCAATACTCCTTTTAACAACTTTTTTAATGCACTGAACCGTCTTAGACCTGAAATTGTTGCAATTAGTGTAAGTGACTATTATAACCTTGTTGCAACGAAAAAAATGATTGAGAAGATCAGAAGTGTAATGGGTTATTCTGTTACAATTGTGGTGGGTGGAAATGCATTTGAAAATGATCGGAATAAAGCGGTTAGCTTAGGGGCAGATTATTTTACACAATCTTTTCAAGATATTGAAGATATCGTTAAAAAAGAGGTAACAGAGTGAAATGATTTTACGATTATTTCACATTGGTTTCGATGATACGCGTGCTTAAGCACGCAGATGGGAATAGTAATGAGACTTGGATTTAAAATAGCGGTCCGTTTTCTGAAATCAAATCTTGGACAGACCTTCTTAATTGTACTAGGAATTGCAATCGGTGTATCTGTACAGATTTTTATTGGTTCTTTAATTCAGGGTCTCCAGAAAAGTCTGATAGATAAAACAATTGGGAACTCTGCGCATATTACAGTTCTATCAGCAGAAGAGGAAGAAGAAACAGAAAATCAAGAAATCATTGAAGACTATGATTTGCTTTATCAGGAAATTCTTGGTATCAATGCTAAAATCGAAGATGCAGTTGTAGTTGCAGACTATCCTGCGGTGCTTGAATATGAGGAGGATTCTCAGTCTGTTCTGGTAAGAGGATTTGACCTGGCACAGGCGGAAGCAATCTATGAGTTTTCAGACAGGTTAGTAGAAGGGCGTATTCCGAAAGAAACGGATGAAGTTATGCTTGGCATAGACTTAAAGGATAAATATAAACTCAAAGTAGGTGATTTTGTAACACTTATTACAAATAAGGGAAATGTAGATGAATTTATAGTAAGTGGTTTTTTTGATCTGAAGGTATCCAGTGTGAATAAAACATGGGCGGTTACGACATTGAAATCATCGGAGAACCTATTTGGACTAGATCGGACGATTACATCGATTGAAATACAGTTGGCGGAGGCGAATGTGTTTGACGCTGATCTTGTTGCAGACCAGATTCGACAGACATTGGGTGCAGAATACGAAATAGAAGATTGGAAAAGCCAGAACGAACAGTTATTAAGTGGTCTTTCGGGGCAGAGTATTTCCAGTATTATGATACAGGTTTTTGTTTTGATTTCAGTGGTTCTTGGAATTGCAAGTGTTCTCGCAATTACTGTAATGCAGAAATCCAGACAGCTTGGAATTTTGAAGGCAATGGGGATTAAGAATTCCGCAGCGAGTTATATTTTTTTATTTGAAGGGTTTCTGCTTGGTATTTTGGGAGCTATTCTTGGGATTGCGTTTGGACTTGGACTTGCCTATTCCTTTACAAAATTTGCGATTAACCCAGATGGAACTCCTGTTATCGCACTTTTTATTTCCCCTTCGTTTATCGCGGGATCCGGAGTGATAGCGGTTGTAGCCTCTGTTTTGGCAGCTCTTGTTCCTGCGATTCGATCTTCTAAATTGAATCCAATCGATATCATACGAAATAATTAGGAGCCTGTTGAAAACAGAAAGGAAAGTCAGATTATGGAAAAAATAATGGAGCTTCGCAATATTGACAAGATCTATGGAACACAGATTCAGACACAGGTTCTTTATGATATCAACTTATCTTTTGAGCAGGGAAGTTTTAATTCGATTATTGGACAATCGGGAAGTGGTAAAAGTACTCTGCTAAATATTATGGGGACGCTGGATCGTCCTACAAATGGACAGGTTTTGATAAAGGGAATTCCTGCGAATGAGATGACAGAAAATGAGTTGGCAGATTTAAGAAACACATCCATTGGTTTTGTGTTTCAGTTTCATTATCTGCTTCCGGAATTTACTGCAATTGAGAATGTCCTGATGCCGTTTCAGATTCAGACTGGAAAAATAACAAAAGAGATTAGGAATAAAGCAGAGGAATATATGGATCTTGTAGGTCTTTCGCAAGTCAGGAATAATCCGTCCTCCAAGATGTCAGGTGGACAACAGCAAAGAACGGCAATTGCCAGAGCACTGATTAATCGTCCGTCAATCATACTTGCGGATGAACCGACAGGAAATCTGGATTCTGATTCGACAGAAACAATTTATGAACTTATGAGAGATATTAACCAGAAATTAGGTACCACATTTATCATAATTACTCATGACAGAAGAATTGCTGAAAAGGCAGATCGAATCGTTGAAATAAAGGATGGAAGGATTAATCTTGATATTAGAAAATAAAAAATGCGTTTTGCTTTCCTGGCAAAACGCATTTTTTGGGGATTTTGATTTCTTTATTAATAAAATTTTTCGTATTTTTCTTCGCAGTATTTACAGCGATAAACCGATTTCGCTTCATCTGTTAACAAGAAGACATGCGGAAGTTCCTGCTCAATTGAAGTAATGCAACGTGGATTCTTACATTTAATAACATTGGTTATTTCTGTTGGGAGAACAAGAATCTGTTTTTCCTGAATGTCTCCTTTTTTTATGACATTCACAGTGATGTTGTGATCAATGAACCCAAGAATGTTGAGGTTTAAAAGTGACGGGTCACACTCAACCTTAAGAATATCTTTTTTCCCCATTTTATTACTTTTTGCATTTTTAATTATTGCGACAGTACAATCAAGCTTATCAAGGCCTAAGTATTCATAGATGGATAGACTTTTGCCGGCTTTGATATGATCTAAAACAAAGCCTTCTTCTATTTTACCAACGTTTAACATATTAAGAACCATTCCTTTCCTCATAACCTGCCTCTTTGTATTGCAGGCACGAATTGCGTGTGAAACATTACTCTTTTACACGAATACCTCTTATACCAGTTCGAGAAGTGTCATAATCAGTGCCATGCGAACGTAGACGCCGTATTGTACTTGCTTAAAATAGACAGCTCTTGGATCTTCATCAACCTCAATAGAAATTTCATTGACACGTGGGAGAGGATGAAGAATTAACATGTCTTTTTTTGCAAGTTTCATTTTTTCTTTGTCCAGAATATAAAAATCTTTTAAACGAATATATTCCTGCTCATTAAAAAATCGCTCTTTTTGTACACGAGTCATATAGAGGAGATCTAAATCTTGCATGCAGTCTTCTAAGCGGATGAATTCCTGATAGGGAATATGATTCTTATCCAGAACATCCTCTCTGATGTAGTCCGGTATTTTAAGTTCCTCTGGGGAGATAAAGATAAAATGAATATTTGGATAGCGAATCAGTGCATTAATTAGGGAATGAACTGTTCTTCCAAATTTGAGATCACCACACAATCCAATGGTGAAGTCCTGTAATCTTCCTTTTAAGGATCGAATTGTCAACAAGTCTGTCAGGGTCTGTGTTGGATGCTGATGCCCTCCATCTCCAGCATTTATGACGGGAATTCCTGCTTTTGAGGAAGCAACCATTGGTGCGCCCTCTTTTGGATGACGGATTGCACAGATGTCAGCATAGCAAGAGATCATTCGGATGGTATCCGATACGCTTTCTCCTTTCGAAGCAGAGCTAGATGCGGCATCGGAAAAACCAAGAACATTTCCGCCTAGATTATACATGGCAGATTCAAAGCTTAATCTGGTACGAGTACTTGGCTCATAAAAACAGGTTGCAAGTTTTTTGCCGTCACAAACATGACGAAACTTCTGGGGGTTGGCTTCAATTTGGGAAGCTAGATCGAATAGTTTTTCTAATTCCTGGGTTGTAAAGTCGAGGGGATTCATTAAATGTCGCATTTGTTGTCTCCTTTCTGAATACAAGTTGCAAAATTGCCGAAAAAAAACGAAGAGTAAATACTCTTCGATGATTGAATAAAGAAATAAAATATAGTAGGAATGAAACTTGAAATGGATAAAAACGAAGCAGTTGATGCTTCGCAAATCAACCAGTATGCTGCAATTAAATCTGGGATTGTTCTTCTCATAAGTTACTCCATCTTTTATAATTCAAGTTCATTTCTTGATATGATAACATAGGTTATAGTCATTGACAATAACAAAGTAGGTGATTATTTGCCAAATCAGGTGATCATTTGCACTTTCTATTATAATCTTATATAATAAACGAAGAAAAACTAAAATTATTTCATAATTATTAGGAGGAAACAAGATGCAATTCATTGAAAGAAAGAGAATTTTGTTTTTAGGGTTACCTTGGACTTTTACAAAATATCTGGTTAAAGAAGATATGATTACGATTAATGCCGGACTACTGAGTAAGGAAGAGAATGACTGTTATATGTATAAGGTGCAGGATGTAAAACTGAAATTGTCTTTTCTGGAAAGAATTTTGAAAATCGGGACGATTGAATGCTTTACTGGAGACGTAACCAATCCAACGATAAAACTAATCCATATTAGAAATGCAAAAGTGATTAAAGATTTTATTCTTCAGGCCTCTGAAGAAGCAAGAAGAAAAAGAAGGACGTTGAATACACTCGACATTACAGCAGATGATCTTGAAGATACAAACGATTCTCTTTAAACAGGATGAAACGATAAATCGCTTCACTTGTCATGAAGGAAAAGTGTGATATGAAAATATCACGCTTTTTTAATACTTGTATTTCTGATCAAACATGTTAGAATGATGTTTGGTATTTTGCAAATTAGTTTATTTGGTTCAAAAGAAAGTAGGCCAGGATACATGGAATTAGATATGACAAAAGGGAGTCCATTTAAGCTGATTATGAAGTTTATGGTTCCATTAATTATAGGGAATATTTTTCAGCAGTTATACAATATGGCGGATACAATCATTGTAGGTAGATATGTTGGAACTGGCGCACTCGCGGCAGTCGGTTCAACAGGAACGATTATGTTTCTGATTATTGGATTTATGCAGGGAATGACAACAGGATTTACTATTCTGACCTCACAGAGATTTGGATCTGGCGATATCGAAGGATTGAAAAAAAGCGTTGGAAATGCAGCAGTTCTTTCTATTATAGTTACGGTGATTGGAACTTTTATCAGCGTTGCTGGAATGGATGGACTTTTGAAGTTGATGAATACCCCACCAGATATCTTTCAGGATGCCAAGGATTATATCACGATTATCTGCATTGGGCTTGTGGCAAATATTCTGTATAACCTATTAGCCAGCATTCTTAGAGCAGTTGGAAATAGTAAAGTACCCCTTTATTTTCTGGTAGTTGCGGCCATTCTGAATGTTGTGTTGGATCTTGTTTTTATTATTCAGTTCGAGATGGGGGTTTCGGGTGCGGCCTGGGCAACAGTAGTATCACAGGGCATTTCAGGCGTGCTTTGCCTTATTTATATTATGAAAAAAGTTTCGATTCTTCATATTAGAAAGGAAGATTGGAAGCTAGATTATTATTGTGTGAGAAATCAGTTATCGATTGGAATACCAATGGCGGTGCAATTTTCAATTACAGCAATTGGAACAATTTTAGTACAGAGTGCTTTAAATATATTGGGGTCTGTAGCGGTTGCTGCCTATACAGCGGCCGGGAAAGTGGAACAGTTTGTAACGCAGCCATTTCTTGCGCTTGGAATGACAATGGCAACTTATTGTGCTCAGAACACAGGAATTAACGATATCAAGAGAATTCGTGCGGGTGTATTGATTGCAAATATCATGTCTGCAATCTATGGAGTTGTCATTGCGTTTGTAGTGGTGTTTGCAATGCCACATGCAATTAAACTATTTATTGTAGATGATGCAGCAATGATTACGGAATATGCAAAAACTTATATAGGAATCACAAGTGTATTTTTTATTCCACTTGGTATGATTTTTATTTTTAGGAACGTGTTACAAGGTTGTGGATATTCTTTTGTACCTATTATGGGAGGTATTGTAGAATTGGCAAGCAGGGCCGTTCTGGCTGTTCTTGCAGCAAGACTGATGAGTTTTACAGGTGTCTGTTTTGCGAACGCGGCAGCGTGGATTACGGCAGGTCTCTATTTATGGATTTCCTACCTGTATACGATGAGGAAATGGGAACGCAAGCAGACTATATTTCAGGATAATGCGGTTTAAAAGGGGGGAGTAGTTTGAATTATCAGCAAAGCATGGAATTTATGGAAGAAGCAGCCAGGAGGGGCAGCCGACTGGGTTTGGAAAGCATGTCCTGTTTGTTGGAATATCTAAACAATCCGCAGAACGAATTACGGTTTATCCATATTGCTGGAACAAATGGAAAAGGATCAGTCCTTGCATTTATTTCTACGGTCATGCAAAAAGCTGGGTATAAAACAGGAAGATACCTTTCACCAAGCGTCTTTTCCTACTGTGAAAAAATGCAGGTGAATCAAAAAGCAATTTCTAAGATTGCGGTGGCCAGATATCTGACTAAGTTAAAAGAGACGATGCATAAAATGGAAGAGGATGGGAAACCACTTCCAACGATATTTGAAATTGAAACTGCTGTCTCTTTTTTATATTTCAGAGACCAGAAATGTGACATTGTTGTTCTGGAAACTGGCATGGGGGGACTCACCGACGCAACGAACGTAATCACGAATACACAACTTGCAATCATTACCCCAATTAGTCTGGATCATTGTGATTTTCTTGGAAATACAATAGAGGAAATAGCACAACATAAAGCTGGGATAATCAAAGAAGGATGTAACGTAATCAGTGCGCCACAAGAGCCTATGGTTTGTGAAATCATAAAAAGAAAGTGTGAAGAAAAAAAGGTTTTATTATCACTTGCAGATTACACAAACATTAAGAAGATAACATATGGAATACAGAGTCAGAAATTTTCGTATCAGGAGTTTGAAAATATTGTGATTACCATGGCAGGAGCGTATCAGGTTGAGAATGCAACGCTTGCGCTAGAGGCACTTAGAATGCTTAGAAAGATGGGCTTAGAGATACCCGATTGGGCAATCAGACAGGGTATGGAAGAGACCAAGTGGCTGGGCCGTTTTAGTGTGATTGGTAAAAAACCACTTTTTATTGTAGATGGAGCACACAACAAAGCAGGAGCAAAAATGCTTGCCCAATCCTTGCGGTTGTATTTTCCAAATCAAAAAATCATTTATATTATGGGTGTTTTTGCAGATAAAGAATATGAGGAAATGATAGAAATTACTTGCCAGCTTGCAAGCCATATTATTACCGTGTCAACCCCTGGAAATAGTAGGGCGCTACCGGCGTATGACCTTGCATTAGCGGCTAAAAAACATCACAATCAGGTTACAGTAGCAGATAGCCTCGAAGAAGCGGTTGAAATCAGCCAGCTTTTATCAGAGAAAGATACCGTGACGGTTGCGTTCGGGTCTCTTTCATTTCTTGGTAGAATCATAACCATTTTACTTGATAAGAATGGGAAATCGTAAACGAAAACAAAAATAAAATCCCCTTTGCCAGAAATCATGTTGGAAATGAGTCTGGGAAAGGGGATTTTTCGTCATTTAATTGGCAGAAGCAAATGCCGCATCTCTTGCAGAATCAAAAGTTGTTACATTGACTGGGCCCAAAAGAGGCGTTTTGAAGACAGGAACTGGGTTATCAAATTCATTGTAGTAAACGTATTGAGAGGTGATATTGATCTGTTCAAAGATTCCTTCATCTACAATTTCGATATTAGTTCCATCAAGTGCCATTCTTTTTAAAGCAGGAGCAGTGGCAGAACTAACCTGATAATAAATAGCATTTTCAGACACATTAAAAAAATCAATTCGATCTTCCGTCAGAACCTGAATCTCATTCGTTGAAATTTGGTATCGACACAAACGATATTGATAGCTCACATCCATGAAATAAATAAAGTCATCCTGTATAATAGGATTCCAAACACTACGTTCAAGAATCAGCTTCATACTATGGTCAGAGAGATTGAGAGAATAAAGATTGTGGTCTTTTTCCACACCATTAAAATAGATCAGCCCGTTTTGTGAGGAAGCTGGATTAATAATTTGTTTTGCAATTTCAATCGGGTTCTTTCGATCAAGATCCTGACGATAGAGTGTCATCCCGTTAGTGGCGTCATAGTGCTGATAATAGAGATGATTTTCAATCAAAGACACAATTTGAGCGGGATCTTTATTAAAACAGGTCATTTTGGTCCCCTTTAATGTGGAGCGGTACACACCAGTCATACTTCTGACAGAGCCTAGTCCGGATGCAGCAGAAGAATCAGCCTGATAATAATATAGATAGTTACCTGCAACATTAAGAGATTCTATTTTAATATCAGCGAGTTTTCTACTATTTGTTTCATCGGAATTCATTGCATAAAGGGATCCATTATCATAGGCATTGGAGAAATATACAGTTCCGTTTTCCTCACAAAAAAGGCCTTTGTTGTTCAGATTACCAGCTGTATTGCCAGTTGTTCCAGGAGGATTTTCTGGAATTCGTCCAAGATAAAGATTTGCAAAAAACATGACGAATAGAAGCAGTATGACTATGGGGAGCAGGAATTTGACAGCAAGTTTATTGTTCATTGGGAAACCTCCTTATCCATAAAAAAAGATATTATCTGTATTATAGCGATAATTTTGTGTAATGCAAAGTCTTTCTATCCAAAGGAGAGGTATTTGTGATTTGTAATGTAAAAACTAAGTTAAATTCTTGAATAAAGGCGGAGAATGGTTTAAGATAATTGAAATAGATGGATTGGTGATTTTGCGAGTCTGAATAGAAGAATGATGGACGGGAGTAGACAGGGATGATAGATTTGGCGGAACTTAGGGTAAGGATAGATGAAATTGACCGGGATATTGTGCAGCTATATGAGCAGAGGATGGAGATTTCAAGGCAGGTAGCAGAGTTCAAAATTGGGACGGGAAAGAAGGTCTTCGATAAGGAGCGTGAGGTTGCCAAGTTAAAATCGGTAAAAGATTTAACACATAATGATTTTAACCGACATGGAATAGAAGAATTATTTGAGCAGATTATGTCAATGAGCAGGAAGTTGCAGTATCAGTTACTGGCGGATACGGGAACAACTGGTAAGTTACCTTTTATTGGAATAGATGAGTTAGACCGCATGAAAGCACGTGTTGTATTTCAGGGGGCCGATGGGGCCTATTCGCAGGCAGCAATGGAACGGTATTTTGGAGAGCAGGTTGGAAGTTTTCATGTAGATACTTTTCGGGATGCAATGATTGCAATTGAAGAGGGAAGTGCGGATTTTGCGGTGCTTCCAATAGAGAACTCGTCAGCGGGCATTGTAAGTGAAATCTATGATTTACTGGATGAATTTGAGAATTATATTATTGGAGAACAGGTCATTGAAATTGAGCACTGTTTATTAGGCTTACCAGGGACGAAGAAGGATGAGATTGAGACAGTATATTCGCACCCTCAGTCTTTGATGCAGTGTGAGAAATATTTAGCAGGATACAGTGACTGGAAACAGATCAGTATGCACAATAATGCATTTGCAGCAAAGAAGATAGCTGAGGATGGAGTACTTTCGCAGGTAGCGATTGCATCAGCATATGCAGGAAAAATCTATGGTCTTGAGGTGCTTGAGAAGAAAATCAATGATAGTGCAACGAATTCCACGCGTTTTATCATTGTATGTAATCAAAAGATATTTTTAAAGGAGGCAAAGAAAATCAGTATCTCCTTTGAAATTCCTCACGAAAGTGGTTCTTTGTACCATATGTTATCTCACTTTATCTATAATAACCTAAATCTGACCAAAATTGAAAGCCGGCCTATGGAAGGAAGAAACTGGGAATATCGATTTTTTATGGATTTTGATGGAAATCTGTCTGATAGTTCGGTTAAGAATGCACTTAGGGGATTGAGAGAAGAAGCAAAGAATATGAAAATACTTGGTAACTATTAAGGAGAAGAGTGCTACATGAGGGAAACTGAGCTAATACTATACAGATTAGGTGAACGGGATGTTTTGATTAGGGATATGGCCAGGCTGATGGAGGAGTTTGATCTGGTTTCATTTTATGATGTAGTCAATCGCATCCTTGAGATGGCGGCACAAAATGGTTTTTATGGCAACCTTTGGCATTGCTGTCTTACCGATTTTCTTTTAAATCATGAAAATGCATATTCACTTGGATGTGAAATCCATGGAGAGAGCAATGCCTCTTTAAAAGAACTTGTATTACATGATTTTGAGATCATTTCTGAATTGTATCACTATGACTTTAATTTATTCCCTAAGGGAGCGCACAAAGAGGTGCTAAGCAGTATCCTGGAATTTAAGGAAAGTGTGAAGGGTGGAAACATCTATAATGACAGAATCAGAAGCTTAATCTGTGAAACAGCAGTGATGCTTGGGGGTTGCAAAAAAACGGAGGATTTCGGCGAAATTGTAACGAAATGTTATGAGAAATATGGTGTGGGAAAATTTGGACTTCATAAAGCATTTCGGATACAGAACCAGAATGGAAAGACGGAAGTGGTTCCAATCCGAAGAATTACACATGTGAATCTGGATGATCTGGTTGGATATGAAATTGCTAAAAAAAAGCTAATTGAGAATACAGAGGCGTTTGTTGAAGGCAGGAGGGCGAATAATTGCCTGTTATTTGGCGATGCAGGAACAGGAAAATCTTCTAGTATTAAGGCAATTATCAATCAGTATTATGATCAGGGTCTTCGTATTATTGAAATTTATAAGCACCAGTTTCAAGAGTTGAATGAAGTACTGGCACAGGTGAAAAATCGAAATTACAAATTTATTATTTATATGGATGACCTGAGTTTTGAAGAGAATGAATTAGAGTATAAGTATCTTAAGGCGGTGATTGAAGGTGGAATGGAAAAGAAACCAGATCATGTCTTAATCTATGCGACCTCTAACAGGAGACACCTGATTCGGGAAACCTTCCGGGACAAAGAGGATAGAAGAGAAGGGGATATTCATACAGGAGACACGGTACAGGAAAAACTATCACTTGTTGCGAGATTTGGAGTAACAATTTACTTTGAAGCACCAATGAAAAAAGAGTTTCAGCAGATTGTTCTGACTTTGGCTAAAAGAAATCAGGTAGAGATGGAAGACGAGGCGATATTGGCTGAAGCAAATAAATGGGAATTGTATCATGGGGGTATGTCTGGCAGAAGTGCACAGCAGTTCATAGATTATCTTCTTGGAACAAAAGTCGGAAAGTGAGGAACTTTGTATGCCTGTGAGTATGTTTGCAGCGATCGATGTTGGCTCGTATGAGCTGGCAATGAAAATATTTGAGTTTTCCAGAAAAAATGGGATGAGAGAAATTGACCATGTCCGACATAGAATTGACCTTGGCACCGATACTTATGCGACGGGAAAAGTGAGTTACGCAAGAATGGATGAGCTTTGCCGGGTTTTGCGTGAATTTTCAGATATCATGAAAAGTTACAAAGTGGAGCATTATAGAGTCTATGGTACAAGTGCAATCAGAGAAACAGAGAATACAAATATTATTCTGGATCAGATTAAAATAAGAACTGGAATGAAAATTGAGATTTTGAGTAATTCTGAACAGCGTTTCCTGGATTATAAATCGATTGCGTCTAAGGGTGAGTTTTTCAATAAAATCATTGATAAAGGGACTGCAATTGTAGATATTGGCGGGGGAAGTATCCAGCTTTCTCTTTTTGACAAAGACAGCCTGATTACAACACAAAATCTACGGCTTGGGATACTCCGCATTAGAGAAAAACTGGTTAAAATCGAGCCAGTTCGATATCAGATTGACGGACTGGTGGAAGAGATGGCACTGAGCCAGCTTATGACGTTCAAAAAACTATTTCTCAAAGACCGTGATATCAAGAACCTGATAATTGTAGATGATTATGTTTCTGTCGTGTTACAGCAAAAAGGCTCTATGACAAAGGAAAAGGGATTTGTTACAGCTGAAGATTATTGCAAGTTTTATGATTTGCTGAAAACAAAGAATGTGGAAGAAATTGCAATTTATCTTGGGATTCCAGCTGAGAATGCACATCTTTTATATATTTCCGCCATTCTGATCAAGCAGATGCTACGTATTATGGAGATTGAATTAATCTGGGCACCTGGGGTGACATTATGTGATGGAATTGCATATGAATATGGGGAGAGAAATCGACTGATTACACATCCACATAATTTTGAGCAAGATATCATTGCTTGTGCCAAGAATATAAGCAAGCGTTTTATGGGAAGCAAGAAAAGAGGGGAAACACTCGAACAGATTTCCAAAACAATTTTTGATAGTATGAAAAAAGCACATGGGTTAGGCAAGAGAGAGAGACTCTTTCTTCAGCTTGCAGCAATTTTGCATGATTGTGGAAAGTACATTACATTGTCTACAGTTGCAAGCTCTTCCTATAATATTATTATGGCAACTGAGATTATTGGACTTTCCCACCAGGAGAGAGAAATTGTTGCCAATATCGTAAAATATAATCATATTGAATTTGAGTATTATGAAGAGGTCAGCAAAAAGTCATCTATGGACAAGCAATCGTATCTGACCATAGCAAAGCTGACCGCAATTTTAAGGGTTACAAATGCACTTGATAAGAGTCATAAGCAGAAATTTAAGAATTTCAAGACGACATTAAAGGACAACCAACTAGTTATTCTGGTAGAGACAAATGATGATATTACCCTGGAAAGAGGTCTCTTTCAGGAAAAAGCTGATTTTTTTGAAGAGGTCTATAGCATCAGACCTGTGATTAAGCAGAAGAAAATCAATCAAATCTAAATAGGTAATACAGCAGAGGGTGAGAGTATGGAAAGCAGTGTAGTAAATAGTAAAGCAATTGCGAAGAAGAGTTTGGATAAAAAGATTGATTTCAAAAGTCCGGAGCTGTATATTAATCGTGAGCTGAGCTGGATTCGTTTTAACGAAAGAGTCTTATGCGAAGCCAGAGATAAGCAGATTCCATTATTTGAAAGACTAAAGTTCTTAAGTATTACGGCATCAAATCTGGATGAGTTTTTTATGATTCGGGTTGCATCCTTAAAAGATATGGTAAATGCAGGATATGATAAAGTGGATCTTTCTGGAATGCTTCCAGAAGAACAGCTGAATATGATTAACCGGGCTGCCCACGAGTTGGTACACACACAGTACACGACCTATAATCGGTCTCTGATTCCAGCATTATTGCAAAACAAGATTAGAATGATTGAATCCCATGAGGCATTAAATGAACAGCAAATGGCATTTGTTGACAATTATTTTCTTCAAAACGTATATCCGGTCCTGACACCGATGGCAGTGGATTCCTCAAGGCCCTTTCCTTTAATACGAAATAAGTCTCTCAATATTGGTGCACTTGTTACGAAAAAGGGAGAAACAGGATTAGATTTTGCGACTGTGCAGGTCCCAAGCGTTTTGCCAAGAATTGTGTCTATTCCATCCATTGATGCTGGAAAAAGTTTAATTCTATTGGAAGAGATTATTGAAAGAAATATTTCAAAGTTGTTTTTGAATTATGATATTATCTGTGCCCATCCTTTCCGGATTATGAGAAATGCAGATCTGGCAATCGATGAAGATGAGGCGGAGGATTTATTAAAAGAAATTGAGAGACAGCTTAAGAAGCGGCAATGGGGAGAAGCAATCCGCCTTGAAGTGGATGAGAAGATGGATGCCAGGCTCCTCGCAATGCTACAGAATGAGTTGGACATTAGCCGGGATGAAATCTATGAGATTAGCGGTCCTCTTGATCTTACTTTTTTGATGAAAATGTATGGGAGTGAAGGATTTGAATCCTTAAAGTATTCAAAATACACGCCACAAATAGTCCCCGGTTTATCGGCGGAGGACTCTGTTTTTGATAAAATCCTGGAGGGGGATATTTTACTTCACCACCCCTACCAGACATTTGAACCGGTTGTAGAATTGATCCGACAGGCGGCAAGGGATCCACAGGTCCTGGCGATTAAACAGACATTGTACAGAGTAAGCGGAAATTCTCCCATTATTGCAGCACTTGCACAGGCAGCTGAGAATGGAAAACAGGTATCGGTATTAGTAGAATTAAAAGCAAGGTTCGATGAAGAGAATAATATTGTATGGGCAAAAAAACTTGAAAAATCGGGTTGTCATGTAATTTACGGATTGGTTGGTCTGAAAACACATAGTAAAATCACCTTAGTAGTCCGCAAAGAAGAGGATGGCATAAGAAGATATGTACATCTTGGGACGGGTAATTATAACGATGCAACAGCAAAAATATATACGGATATGGGCATTATGACCTGTAATGAAGAAATTGGAGAGGATGCAACAGCTGTTTTTAATATGCTATCAGGATATTCCGAACCAATTAGCTGGAATAAATTATCGCTGGCACCACTTTGGTTGAAAAATAAGTTTTTATATTTGATTAGAAGAGAAAAAGAAAATGCACAAAATAATAAACCGGCTAAAATCATTGCAAAAATGAATTCACTTTGCGATCAGGATATTATTATGGCTTTGTATGAAGCAAGCGCAGTGGGTGTCCCAATCGAGTTGATTGTACGAGGAATCTGTAGTATTAAAGTTGGGATTCCAGGTGTAAGTGAAACGATTACGGTTCGCTCAATTATAGGAAACTTTCTAGAACATTCTAGAATTTTTTACTTCGAAAATGCAGGTAATTATGAAGTGTATATGGGAAGTGCAGACTGGATGCCAAGGAATCTGGAACGAAGGGTTGAAATTCTTTTTCCAGTTGAAAAAAAGGAATTAAAGGAGCAGATACTGCACATCCTGGAATGGCAGCTACGGGACAATCGGAAAGCACATGTTTTAACACCAGAAGGAACCTATGAAAAAGTAGATCGCAGAGGAAAAGAAACGTTTGACTCACAGTTGGCTTTTTGTGAGGAAGCAATAGAAAAAGTGAAGGCAGCAGAACTCGAAATATTAAACAATAGAGTCTTTATTCCAGAGACTCATATTTTGGAGTAGTATTTTGACAAAAGAGGCAGATAGGAGTTAATTTGAAACTGGTAATTTTTGACTTGGATGGAACGCTTGCGGACTCAATTGAATCCATTACGTATTGCGGCAATTACGCACTTAAGCAAGCAGGATTGAGAACTTTTGAAAGGGAGGATTATCAATATTTTGTTGGAGATGGGGTTGTTTCACTGGTGAGCAGAATGGTAAAGGCGGCTGGAGATGAAAAACTGAAATCATTTGATCTTGTTAAAAAGGAATATGATAAGATTTTTGAAGAATATTGTATGTATGAGGTCAGACCCTATCCGGGAATTGTAGAATTACTTGAGCAGCTAAAGCAAAGAAATCTACTTGTGGCTGTCTTATCCAACAAACCACATGCAAGAACAATCGATGTAATCCATGCTTTATTTGGGAAACATGTATTTGATGCCATTCAAGGGCAACAGGATGGAGTGTTGAAGAAGCCGAGTCCAGAAGGTGTGTTTGAAATTGCAAAGCAATTAGAGGTAGATCCCTCTGAAATTCTATATCTGGGAGACACGGATACAGATATGAAGACGGGAAAGTCCGCTGGAGCTTATACCCTGGGTGTTCTCTGGGGATTTAGAAAGCAGGATGAATTGATTGATAATGGTGCAGATGCAATTATAGAAAACCCACTTGATGCACTTTTGTATTTAGGATAGTTTCGACTTGTCTAAATTGAGTCAAATTACCTGTGAATCCCTTTATTTTTCAGATTTAAAAAATCCTGTTAATATGCATTGACAAATGGATAGTAGCATATTATAACTATTAAATAAAGAAATCATATTGGGATGGGAGGGAGATAGATGCACGAATTTGATGATGCGGTTTTACGTTGTTTTTTAAAGAACCAGTCTCAATTATTTCCTGAAGATGTTGCTAGTAATCTTGAAGAAGCAGAAGCTTATCTGGAAGAGTGTATGGCAGTTGTTGTAGACTCAATCAGCGAAGTCATAGAGTACTTTGAGGATGAAGGAATTGATATCGCAGGACAAGATGAAGAAGAGATTTTGGATGCTTCAGAAGTATTCGACGTTGGTGATGGCAGATATTTAATCGTAGCAGGTTGATGATAATCAAATAAAAGAAGCTCCTCCTTCCATTGATTCAGGAAGTAGGAGCTTTTGTTATGTGAATAAATCTTGAAAATGAATCAAAAAAGAAAATTGACTTATAGTTCGAAAAAGGAAATCAGGAAAGGAAGAATGCCATCCTCATTGTTGCTTGCATAGGTGACAAAGTCTGCAGCTTCTTTTAATTGTGAATCTGCATTGCGCATTGCAATTCCGGTTCCAGCAGCTTCAATCATAGTAAGGTCGTTTTCCGCATCCCCTGCAGCCAGGCAGTTTTCTACTGGAATTTGAAGATAGTTGCAAATGGATGTTAGAGCTGCACCCTTTCCAGAATCAAAGGATAAAAATTCAAGATAATAAGGATTAGAGAATACAGTCATAATCTTCTGATCGGACCAGGGCTTAAGTGCCTGAATCAGAGTAACTAATTTTTCGTGGGAATGCAGGTTGACAGCAAGTGCTTTAAACGGAGCTTTTTTTAATTCCTTATTCCAATCTGGTGCAATCAAGACAGGTAACGTGATTGTCTTGGTATAGAAATCAAGTTCCGGGGTCTGAGATTTCGCGATAATGTGAGTGTCTGTATAGGTGTGGCAGTGCAATCCCAGATTGGTTGCGACAGCGCTAATATGAAGGATATCGTCAACGCTCACTCTTTTTTCGACTAGTACTTTTTTTGTAGCACATTCTATGACGAAACTTCCGTTATACGCACTGATATATACATTTTCATCGGGAAGGCCCAATTGTTCCTTTAGGGCAGCAATGCTTTTATAGGGACGTCCTGAAGAGAGTACCAGCTTGTGATCTTTTTCAAGGAGTTTTAAGAGTGCTGTTTTTAAAGCTGGAGAGATGGTTTTCTGGTCGTTTAATAAAGTGCCATCCAAATCTGTAAAAAATATTTTATTTGTCATGAAATGTTCGTCCTTTTTTGTTTGGAAGTAGTAATCAGGGTTTCAAGAATCGAGTCGGGAATATATAATCTGCCATAGCCTGTAGCAAGGTCAAGCCCTGGTTTTGCAGTCCCATGAAAGTCAGAACCACCACTGATGGCAAGGTTGTGTTTGCCTGCAAGAGCACGCATTTCACGTTCCTCGGAAGGATTGTAGGTGCTGTAAACTGCTTCAAGTCCAACAAGTCCGCTTTGTGCCAACAAGGCAACCAGTGCATCTAATTTTTCTTTTCCCAGAGAATAGAGGAGAGGGTGAGCTAATATGGGGATTCCACCAAATTCAAGAATGAGAGAAATTGCCTGAGCAGGTGTGATTTTTTCACGTGGCACGAAGCAGGGGCCAAAATCGCCAATGTAACGTTCAAAGGCTTCATTCCGGCTTTTAATCTGTCCTTTTTGCAACAGGTACTCTGCGAAATGAGCACGGGTAATGACAGAATCCGGGAAAGTGTTTTGAAGCGATGGGTAGTCAATGGGAATCCCCTGTTGCATTAAAAGAGAGCACATTTTCAAATTTCTACTTGTTCTTGAATCCAGAAAATTTGAAAGTCGGTCTTGAAATGCCTGATTCTGATAAGGCAGGTATAGACCAAGAATGTGAATATCACGTCCCAAGTATTCTGTAGACAATTCAATTCCAGGGATTACTTCGAGAGAATGGTGCGATAGATTGCTCTTTGCTGCAAGGATCGCTTCTTCTACGCCGGCGGTTGTATCGTGGTCCGTCAAGGCAAAAGCGGATAATCCTTTTTGTATAGCATATTCCACCAGGCCGGAAGGTGTCATTGACCCATCCGATCTGGTGGAATGTACATGCAGATCAACGATTTTTGAATTAGTCTTCATCATCTTCCGTCTCCGCAGTATAGACGAATCTCTTACGGGCAAGTTCGTCATTTTCAAGATATTCATCATAAGTAGTGATTTTATCAATCAGAGAACCGTCGGGCAGGATTTCGATGATTCTGTTTGCAGTTGTCTGAACAATCTGGTGATCATGCGATGCAAAAAGCAAAACACCAGGGAATTTAACCAATCCATTATTGAGTGCAGTAATAGACTCCATATCAAGGTGGTTCGTAGGCTCATCAAGAACTAAAACATTTGCACCTGAAATCATCATTTTGGATAAAAGACAACGTACTTTTTCTCCACCAGATAATATTTTGACTTTTTTGATTCCGTCTTCTCCAGGGAATAGCATACGTCCAAGGAATCCTCTTACATAGGTGACATCTTTAACAGGGGAATATCCAGTAAGCCAGTCCGTGATGGTGTAGTCATTGTCGAATTCTTCTGTGCTGTCTTTTGGGAAATAGGCCTGTGTAGTTGTAATGCCCCATTTGTATGAGCCTTCATCAGGTTCCAGCTCTCCTGTCAGAATTCTAAAAAGAGTTGTTTTTGCAAGTTCATTGCCACCAACAAAAGCAGCCTTATCATCACGATTCAGGGTGAAAGAGACATTATTCAGGACTTTCTCTCCACTGATCGTTTTACTGATGCCTTCTACGGTTAAGATTTCGTTACCGATTTCGCGGTCAGGACGGAAGTCAATATAAGGATATTTACGGCTCGAAGGTCTGATATCATCAAGTTCAATTTTGTCCAAGGCTTTCTTTCGGGAAGTTGCCTGTTTCGATTTTGAAGCATTTGCAGAAAATCGTGTAATGAAATCCTGGAGTTCTTTGATTTTTTCTTCTTTTTTCTTATTTGCATCCTTCATCTGTTTGACCATAAGCTGGCTTGATTCGTACCAGAAGTCATAATTTCCAGAATAAAGCTGAATTTTTCCATAATCTATATCTGCCGTATGTGTACAGACTTTATTTAAAAAGTAACGATCATGAGAAACTACGATAACGGTATTTTCAAAATTAATCAAAAATTCTTCTAACCAGGCAATTGCGTCAAGGTCTAAATGGTTGGTAGGCTCATCGAGCAAAAGGATATCAGGGTTACCAAACAGTGCTTTTGCAAGCAACACTTTTACTTTTTCACTACCAGTCAGGGTATTCATGAGAGCGTGATGGAGTGTGGAAGAAATACCAAGCCCATTTAAGAGAGAGGCAGCATTTGATTCTGATTCCCATCCATCCATTTCAGCAAATTCTCCCTCGAGTTCACTTGCCCGTATTCCATCTTCGTCGGTAAAATCTTCTTTAGCGTAAATTTCTTCTTTTTCTTTCATAATCTGAAAGAGTCTTACATTTCCCATGATTACAACATCTAATACAGGATACTCGTCATATTTAAAGTGATCCTGTTCTAAAAAGGAGAGTCGTTGTCCGGGCGTAGTGACGATATCCCCCTGGGTTGTCTCAAGGTTACCTGAGAGGATTTTAAGAAATGTTGACTTTCCAGAGCCGTTAGCTCCAATCAATCCATAACAGTTTCCTTCTGTAAATTTGATATTGACATCTTCAAACAGGGCTTTTTTTCCAATTCGAAGTGTTACATTATTAGCACTTATCATACGTAAACCTTCCTTATCTATGTGATTCATTTTATTAATTCTATTTGTCCACCGCTTATATTGTACATGAAAAAGATGAAAATGCAAGTGATATGAAGAAAAATGCGGGTAAATAGTAGAAAGAGGATTGACATGAGAAAAAAGAAATGGTAGAATTTTTGCAATTGAAAAAATAAAGTCAGTGAGCAAAAAGAGTACTGCAAGAGGAAACATCACAGAGAGCATATGTTTGGTGAGAATATGCATGGTTCGCTTTCAGGAATGGGTTTGTGAGATGCAAGGAGAAAGCGTTAAAGTGAGTATCTATAGCCGTAGTCTCTACGTTATAAGAGAAGGATATCGAAGCTGTTATCTATAGCAGAATCTGTATCTGGATGAGATTAATTTGAATGGTGGCAGGCATTTTCCATAAGGAAGTGTCTTTTTTTGTGTCTTTCTACCATTTTCAGATTAAATCAGGGTGGCACCGCGTGTTTGACATGTCCCTGCGAAAGCAGAGATGTGTCTTTTTTTATGCAGTCAGAGAAAAGTTACGAATTAGGAAGAAAGGTTGGTTATCAGAATGAAACAGGAACTATTCATTGGAAATGATACGAAAACAATTTATCGTGCTTATAAAAAAACAGTCAGTATTGTTCAGGAATCTGCAATCTCCATGTTTGAAGGGATTGCAAAAGGAAAAAAAAGTTTTCTCCTGGAAAGCTATGACAAAAACTATGACAGATATTCTTTCTTTGGGGTGGAGCCAAAGGCAATCATTACATCTTGCAAGGAAGGGCTTAAAATTGCTGACCGGGATGGAACGATTCAGATAATGCAGGGAAATCCAATGCAGTGTCTAAAAGTTCTCTACAGTTCGATTGAGGTGAAAAAAGATCCAGGGGAACTGAATATGATTGGTGGATTTGTCGGGAGCATTGGGTATGACTATGTGCGATTTATGGAAGAAATTCCAGACCAGAATCCCGATGAAATTGGAATTGAAACAATACAACTTATGTTCGTGACGGAATTTATTACCATTGACCATATGGCGGAAACGCTGACTGCGGTGGTCTTGAGAGAGGATAATTCGGCAGGCAGAATAAAAGGGGAACTCCGTGCAAATGAGATGGTTGAGGAGGTATTTGGCGCGCAAAAAGAAAGGATGCGTGATTTTGTAAGGGATGGAAAGATTCTTTGCAAAACTGATTCTATAGAAGCTTATAGCAAAAAAGTAGAGAAAATCAAGGAATTTATTAAAGAGGGGCATGTCTTTCAGACAGTATTGTCACAAAGGTGGACGATACAGACGAACCAGACGGGATTGCAGCTATATCGTGAATTAAGGGAACGCAATCCGTCGCCTTATCTTTATTACTTCCAATTTGAAACATTTGAAATCATAGGAAGTAGTCCGGAAATGCTTGTTAAGCTTCAGGATCAAAAAGTATTTACCTGTCCAATTGCAGGGACCAGAAAAAGGGGGAAGACACCAGAGGAGGATCAGCAACTAAAGGAAGAGTTGTTGGAAGATGAGAAAGAAAGAGCAGAGCACGTCATGCTGGTGGATCTTGCAAGAAATGATATGGGTAGAATCGCAGAATTTGGGACAGTAAAAGTGACAGAATTTATGAGGGTTCAAAACTATTCTCACGTTATGCACCTCGTATCTCTGGTGGAAGGAAAGAAAAGAGAAGAATATCACCCAGTAGACCTCATATCGGCATTTCTTCCGGCAGGAACTTTAAGTGGAGCCCCAAAAATCAGGGCGATGGAAATCATTGATGAATTAGAAGAAGTAAAACGAGGATTGTATGGTGGGGCCACAGGATATTTGGGATTTAACGGTAATATGGACTTCTGTATTACAATTCGAACCATGATCAAAAAAGGTGACAGGGTTTATCTGCAGGCAGGAGCTGGAATTGTGGCAGATTCGGTTGGTGAAAAAGAGTATGAAGAATGTTGCAACAAAGTGATGGCACTTGCAAAGACATTGGTTACGGAGGAAAGCTTATGATACTTCTCATAGACAATTATGATTCTTTTACCTATAATTTATATCAGTATATTGGTACATTTACTGATGCGATTACGGTTGTTCGTAATGATAAAATCACAATTGCAGAAATAGAAAAGATGAATCCTGATCGGATTATTCTCTCACCAGGACCTAAAAGTCCAAAGGACGCAGGAATCTGTATGGATCTGATCCGTTATTTTGCAGGAAAAAAGGCGATTCTTGGTATCTGTCTGGGTCATCAGTGCATTGGAGAGGCATTTGGTGGAACGGTATCCTACGCCAAGGAAGTACTACACGGTAAACAGAGCCTGCTGGAACATGAAGGAAACTACCTTTTCGAAGGAATTCCGTCCCCTATTAAGGTAGCCAGATATCATTCTCTTGCGATATTATCGGAAACTCTTCCGGATTGTCTAAAGGTACTCGCTAGGACTGACGATGGAGAAATCATGGCACTGGTACACCGTGAGTATCCAATTTATGGTCTGCAGTTTCACCCGGAGTCAATTTATACAGAGTATGGAAAACGGATGATCGAGAATTTTATCCGGTAGAAAGGAAGGGGTATTAGGATGATTTTAGACAAAATTGTAGCATCTAAAAAAATGAGATTAACTGAACAAAAGCAGATAATTAGTGAAGAGAAGATGAAAGAGATGGCAATTGCATGCGAACGGGAAAGTATCAGCTTTTATGATGCATTATCAAAGAACTCCCTTTCTATTATAGGGGAATTTAAAAATGCTTCTCCAAGCCATGGCACAATGAAGGACAGCTTATCACTGCCGGAGAGGATTGCGCAATACAATGAATCTGTGGATGCAATTTCCTGCCTGACAGAGGAAGATTTTTTTGGTGGAAGCATTGCTTACTTTGAAACAATCAGAAAGATAACGCGCCTTCCTATGATCAGGAAGGATTTTATCATTGATCCCTATCAGATTTTCGAAGCGAAAATGATTGGCGCAGACTGTATTTTACTGATTGCAGCAATTTTAAATGATAGAGAGTTGAAGTGGTTTCATGAACTTGCAGGGTTACTTGGCATGGATGCTCTGGTTGAAGTGCATGATGAGCTGGAGATGATGAGGGCAATCGGTCTGGACGCTCCCCTGATTGGCATTAATAATCGGAATTTAAAGGATTTTACAATTGATTTGAATCGGACCAAAGAACTTGCAGTGATGGTACCGGAGGATACCATTCTGGTTTCGGAAAGTGGCATCAGTCATACGGAAGAGATTCAATTTCTAAAAGAATGTGGCGTGAGCGCAATTTTGGTTGGCACTTCACTCATGGAGGCTGAGAGTCCGAAACAGGTAGCAGATTTATGGAAACAAAGTTATGAAGGAATGTGAGATGGGTACAGCAATCAAAATATGTGGAATTACTTCATTGGAAGAGATGAAATGGTTAGCCGAAGAAGCAGTTGAATATGCCGGGATTGTGCTTTTTTTTGAAGAAAGCAGACGTTGCTGTTCACCTCAGAGGGCAGAATGGATCGTTTCGGAAACAAAAAAAATATGCAATCCACCCAAACTTGTTGCAGTGTGTGTGAGTCCAACGAAGGAGCAGGTTGCAATCATAGAAGAGATAGGATTTGACTATCTGCAGATTCATGGAACTTTGTCAGATGAGGTGGTACATCTGGCAAACTTACCAATCATTAGGGCAGTCGGGTATTTAGAAGAGAGAGAGACGGTTTTGGAAGTGTCAGGGAAGGTAATTGGAACGTTATACGACAGTGCCTGTCCGGGAAGTGGAGTTGCCTATGACTGGGGAACCTTAACAGTCCCCCAAGAGTCTGAAAAGCTTTTTTTTCTTGCAGGAGGTCTCACTCCTGAAAATGTAAAACATGCAATAGAAGTCCTTCATCCGGATGTTGTGGATGTCAGCAGTGGTGTGGAACGAGCGGGAAGCGTTGGAAAAGACAAAGAGAAAATACTGGATTTTATCAGTGAAGTAAGAGGTGTGGAGAATGGAAGGAAAGGGAAAACAAATGAATCATAGTTATTATGGCGAATATGGGGGGCAATATATCTCGGAAGCACTGATGAATACATTATACGAATTAGAAACAGCATTTCAGGATGCAATTAAAGATCCTTTGTTTCTGCAGGAATATCATTATTATCTAAAAGAATATGTGGGAAGAGAAACGCCACTGTATCTTGCAGGCAGGCTCTCTGAAGAGTATGGATGTAAAATCTACTTAAAAAGAGAAGATTTGAATCATACCGGAGCACATAAGATCAACAATGTAATTGGGCAGATCTTATTGGCGAAACGTATGGGCAAGAAAAAGGTGATTGCAGAGACAGGTGCAGGACAGCATGGTGTCGCAACAGCAACCGGAGCAGCACTTTTTAATATGGAATGTACTGTGTATATGGGTACGGAGGATATTGAAAGGCAACATCTTAACGTGATGCGAATGGAAATGCTGGGAGCAAAGGTGGTGGGTGTTCGCTCGGGTAGTAACACCTTAAAAGATGCGACAAACGAAGCAATCAGAACCTGGGCCAGGACGGCAGAAGATACCTTCTATATTATTGGATCGGCCGTTGGACCGCACCCTTACCCTAAGATGGTAAAGGAATTCCAGAAAATTATTAGTGTGGAAGCAAAAAGACAATTTTTAGAAAAAGAGCAACGTTTACCCGATGTCGTAATGGCATGTGTCGGTGGGGGATCTAATTCTATCGGTATGTTTGCAGAATTCATTGAGGACAAAGAAGTGGAACTCATCGGTGTTGAGGCTGCTGGGATGGGAGTTTCTAGTGGGAAACATGCAGCAGCAATGGCAGCAGGTAAGCCAGGTATCCTTCACGGGATGAAATCTTATTTGCTTCAGGATGAGGATGGAAATGTCAAACTGGCACATTCGATTTCCGCAGGACTTGATTATCCGGGGGTTGGGCCTGAACATGCCTTTCTTCATGATACAAAAAGAGTTAAATATGTTTCGGTGACAGATCAGGAAGCAATGGAAGCACTTTCGATTCTGTGTAAAATGGAAGGAATCATCCCAGCGATTGAAAGTTCCCATGCGCTGGCCTATGCATTTAAAAAAGCAAAAAGTATGAAGAAAAATCAGGCAATGATTGTATGTCTGTCAGGACGTGGAGATAAAGATGCTGCGACAATAGAATCTTATTTTAATGGAGAAGGATATCTAAATTAGCGCATGCAGATGGGAGATCAGTATGAATAGAATAGAAGAGAAACTGGAACGACTTAAAAAGGAACAGAAAAAGGCTTTTATCACATATATGGCAGCAGGACTGCCAGATATGGAAGGCTGTGCAGCACTGATTAAGGCACAAGAAGAAGCGGGAACAGATATTTTGGAACTTGGTATTCCTTTTTCAGATCCGGTGGCAGATGGTCCGGTAATTCAGGAAGCATCTTATCAGTCGATTTTAAAGGGTACAAATCTGAAAAAAGTATTTGACCTAGTGGAAAAAGTAAGAAGTGAAGGTGTAAACGTCCCCATTGTATTTATGATGTATTTCAATACAATTGCAGCATACGGGCTTGCAGCATTTGTCTCCAAATGTGCAACGGCAGGAATTGATGGATTGATTGTTCCGGACCTGCCGTATGAAGAACAGGGCCAACTTAACAAAATACTTGATAAAATAGAGGATGCTCCGATTCTGATTCAACTTGTCTCACCAGTTTCCAAACAAAGAATTCCGATGCTTCTGCAGCATGCAAGAGGATTTGTGTACTGTGTTTCCAGCATGGGGGTTACAGGGCAGGATGCGAAATTTCACAAAGATATTCTTTCGTATCTGGAAAAGGTAAAATCTGTTTCCAAAATTCCTGTTATGATGGGATTTGGAATCAGAACTGCGAAAGACATTGAACCAATGAAAGAAAGTATCGATGGCTGTATTGTGGGATCATATTTTTGTACCCTGCTCGCGCAAAATCATTATAGTGTAGATGTTGCAAAAGAATATATTTCTCTTTTCAAAAAGGAGATGAATGGAGTAGAATAGGAGAGAAGAGAAGTACAACGAATCAGTAAGGATGGGTGGGTATCTATGGAGAATCAGGTAAAAACATTGGAACAACGCTTCAAAGATCATATTAAAAATTATAATTTATCCAGTCTCTATGAAATGAATGAAGTCAGAAACTATTTAAAAAATCTTGCAACAGCATTGGATATTAAAATTTTGCTAACAGAAAGACACGGGGAAAGAGCCGTTGTAATTGGTGATTTTGATAGGTTCATACCTGATGTGGTGCATTCGCCAGGCAGGAAGATCAAAGTATATGAAAGGACAATTGGACATTTATACGTAGTCGATGTCTGCGAACGCCCTGACAGAAAAGAACATATGGATGATCTCTTGGATAGTATTGTGGAACAATTTGCTTATCAGGCGATGATGTCTTTTCGAGCTGAGGAGACACTTATTTATGCTGAGGAACTTGAGGAAAGTCTTGAAAAAGAACGGTATCAGGTAAAGCACGCAGAGAAAAAGGATGCATTGACGGGTACTCTGACCCGGAATTACTTCACGAACAGAATGAATGTGGTGGAACGTTCTTTTCTTGTTCCTGTTGCGGTAATCTGTTTTAATATCAATGACTGGAAATACATCAATACTAATTACGGTGAGGAAGAGAGTGACAGGCTGATTAAAATAGTAGCCTCCATTATAAAAAAGGAAGCAAAACCGGAATACATTATTGGGCGTGTTGAAGGGGATGTGTTTCATGTGCTGATTCCGATGGCTGAAGAAGGGGAAGCGTATGAATACTGTAGAAAAGTGCAGGCCCAGTGCCTGAAATTTGAAGACCCAATCCTGGCACCTTCGGTAGCCTGTGGCTTTATTCATAAGACCAATATTGAAGAGAAGATGTCTGAACTTTTCTCAGATGCAGAGTATGAAATGCTACAGAATAAAATTGAAATGAAAAGCAGCCAGGGATATCTTGAACGTCTGGAAAAGAGAATGAGTCAGATTACGGAATAAAGTATTAAAAAAATATTAAATCAGATTTTTATTGTCCAAATGTAAAAAAACGAGAAAAAACGAGAAAAGAAGAGAAAACTGCATAAAAAAGCCATTTATTACAGGCTATATGGTGTTGCCAAGAAAAGATAAAATAACTAATATTAGTTTTAGCAATTAGCACTCAACAAAAGAGAGTGCTAATAATCTAGTTAGAACGAATTTGATCAAGGAGGTTTTATTATGAAATTAGTACCATTAGGAGACAGAGTTGTATTAAAACAACTGGTTGCGGAAGAAACTACAAAATCAGGAATCGTATTACCAGGACAGAACAAAGAGAAACCGCAGCAGGCAGAGGTAGTAGCAGTTGGACCTGGTGGAGTGATTGATGGGAAAGAAGTAAAAATGGAAGTTAAGCTGGGAGATCAGGTTATTTACTCCAAATATGCTGGAACAGATGTGAAAGTGGAAGAGGTTGAATATATTGTTGTAAAACAGAGCGACATTCTTGCAATCCTTCAGTAATAAGGGAAAAGATAGAAGTACGAAATAGACACAATTGAATTCCAAAGAAAGATTTAGGAGGTTTTTATCATGGCAAAAGAAATTAAATTTGGCGCTGAAGCACGTGCAGCATTAGAATTAGGTGTGAATCAGCTGGCCAATACTGTCAGAGTAACATTAGGACCAAAAGGAAGAAATGTTGTACTTGATAAATCATATGGAGCACCACTGATTACCAATGACGGTGTTACCATTGCAAAAGAAATTGAACTGGAAGATGCATTTGAAAATATGGGAGCACAGCTTGTAAAAGAAGTGGCGACCAAGACAAATGACGTAGCAGGTGATGGAACAACAACTGCTACTGTACTTGCACAGGCTATGATTACTGCAGGTATGAAAAATATTGCAGCTGGAGCCAATCCAATCATTCTAAGAAAAGGAATGAAAAAAGCAACAGAAGTTGCAGTAGACGCAATTGCAAAGATGAGTGCAAAAATCAATGGAAAAGAACAGATTTCCAGAGTTGCAGCCATTTCAGCAGGTGATGATGAAGTCGGAGCACTTGTTGCAGATGCGATGGAAAAAGTATCCAATGACGGAGTTATTACAATAGAAGAATCAAAGACAATGATGACAGAACTCGATCTTGTTGAAGGAATGCAGTTTGACAGAGGATATATCTCCGCTTATATGGCAACAGATATGGACAAAATGGAAGCGGTTCTTGAAAATCCATATATTCTGATTACAGATAAAAAGATTTCAAGCATTCAGGAAATTCTTCCTATCTTAGAACAAATTGTTCAGTCTGGTTCAAAACTTTTAATTATTGCAGAAGATGTTGAAGGGGAAGCACTTACAACTTTAATTGTGAACAAACTTCGTGGAACCTTTAATGTGGTTGCAGTAAAAGCACCAGGATATGGAGACAGAAGAAAAGCAATGCTTGAAGATATTGCAATTCTGACAGGTGGACAGGTAATTTCAGAAGAGCTTGGACTTGATTTAAAAGAAGCTACCATGGAACAGCTTGGAAGAGCAAAATCAGTAAAGATTCAAAAAGAAAACACTGTAATTGTAGAGGGTGCTGGCGATAAAAATGCAATTGATGGCAGAATCGCACAGATTAAAAATCAGGTTGAAGAAACGACTTCAGAATTCGATAAAGAAAAATTACAGGAAAGACTTGCAAAACTTGCTGGTGGAGTTGCAGTCATCCGTGTTGGAGCAGCTACCGAAACAGAAATGAAAGAAGCAAAACTGCGTTTGGAAGATGCACTTGCAGCAACCAGAGCAGCTGTAGAAGAAGGAATTATTGCAGGTGGTGGATCTGCTTATATTCATGCGATGAAAGAAGTAGAACAGCTTGCTGATTCACTTGAAGGAGATGAAAAAACAGGAGCACGTATTGTTTTAAAATCACTTGAATCACCGCTATACCATATTGCAGCGAATGCGGGACTTGATGGTTCTGTTATCGTAAATAAAGTAAAAGAAGCATCAATTGGGATTGGATTTGACGCATTAAAAGAAGAATATGTTGATATGGTTAAAGTGGGAATTCTTGATCCTGCAAAAGTAACCAGAAGCGCTCTTCAAAATGCAACAAGTGTTGCCGCAACACTTCTTACAACAGAATCAGTTGTTGCAAACATAAAGGAAGATATGCCTGCACCTGCACCAGGTGGAATGGGAATGATGTAATTTTTAGATTTTTAAAAGCCCATATTCAGTATGTGACATCCATATTGAATGTGGGCTTTTTTTTCTCTTTTTTTGGGTCGAGAAGAGGCGTGTCCCAATCTGTGCAGTAGAATGAAATTGAATAAATATTTTGACTTCCTATTTGTTTAATAATATAATGGAGAATGAAATTTGTTTTTTGGATGGGAATAGACTGGAGGAAATCAATGAAATTTAAATTTGTTCATAATAATATAAATGTAGTAGATTTAGAAAAGTCACTTCGATTTTATGAAAAAGCACTGGGTATGACAGAACATCACAGAAAGGTTCAGGAGGATGGCAGCTTTATTCTGGTTTATTTGGGAGACAATGTGACCAGTCATCTGTTAGAACTCACCTGGCTTCGGGATTGGGAAAAGGACCAGTATAATCTGGGAGACAATGAGTTTCATCTTGCTTTTGAAGTGGACGATTTTGATGGGGCCTATGAGAAACACAAGAAAATGGGGTGCATCTGTTTTGAAAACAAAGAAATGGGAATTTATTTTATTGCCGATCCAGATGGATACTGGCTGGAAATTGTACCCGCGAACTAAAAATTGGAACTGTGCACTTTTGTAAGTGATGACAAATGATGACAAAGATAGAAAGTTATGACAGTAAAAGTGAAATGATTTTACAATGATTTCACATTAGTTTTGATTGGTATGCGACCAAAGGTCGCAGATGGGAGCTAAGGTTGAATAAATAGTATTCAACCCCTTGATTGGTATGCGACCAAAGGTCGCAGATGGGAGCTAAAAATGAAAAAATTAGAAGAATATGTAAGAAGTATCCCCAATTTTCCAGAAGAAGGGATTTTGTTTCGAGATGTAACCAGCGTGTTACAGGATGCAGATGGTCTGCATCTGGCAATTGATACAATGCAGAATTTAATTAAGGATATCGAGTTTGATGTGGTCGCAGGACCCGAATCAAGAGGATTTATCTTTGGAACTCCAATTGCTTATATCAATCACAAACCATTTGTACTCATCCGCAAACAGGGGAAACTTCCTTGTGAAACAGTATCAAAAGAATATGAGCTGGAATATGGGACTGCAACCATTGAAATGCACAAAGATTCAATCAAACCAGGGCAGAAAGTTTTGATTGTGGATGATCTGATTGCGACTGGTGGAACCACGCAGGCAATGATTCAGCTGATTGAATCACTTGGCGGAACCGTAGTAGGGATTGTTGTTTTGATTGAGCTTGCAGGATTGAAAGGAAGAGAAAAAATTGCTGATTACAGGGTAGATGCAGCATTGACATACGAAGGAAAATAATGAATAGTGGTGGGTCATATGGCAGAAGAAAAGTTGGCAGAGATCAGGAAACAAAGTATTGGTGTTGTAATTGATGATGGTCGCATTGAGTCGATCCGGGAATTTATGAGTCCTGAAGAGTTGTATCAGGATCTTATTAACCGTGTGCGGAAATATCATCCATCAGATGATTTTTCCATGATAGAGAAAGCATACCAGATTGCAAATACAGCCCACAAAGATCAAGTTAGAAAATCTGGCGAACCCTATATAATCCACCCACTTTATGTTGCAATTATTCTGGCAGATCTAGAGCTTGATAAGGAAACAATTATTGCTGGGATTCTTCATGATGTAGTAGAAGATACCATTCTGACAGATGATGAGATCAAAGAACAGTTTGGTGCAGATGTTGCACTACTCGTTGATGGTGTTACAAAGCTTCAGCAGCTTCAGTTCACAGGAGTGAATGGAGATGATAAATCATTTGACAAGATGGAGCTACAGGCAGAAAATCTTAGGAAAATGTTTCTTGCAATGGCAAAAGACATCAGAGTAATTATGATTAAGCTTGCTGACCGGCTTCATAATATGCGTACACTGAAGCATATGCCACCCGACAAGCAACAACGAATTGCAAGAGAAACCTTAGAAATCTACGCACCCATTGCGCAGAGACTTGGTATTTCCAAAATCAAAGTTGAATTAGATGATCTTTCTTTGAAATATTTAGAACCAGAAATCTATTATGATCTGGCAGAAAAAATTTCTGTCCGTAAGGCAGAACGCGAGAATTACGTTCAGAATATTGTGGATGAAGTCAGAGAACATATAGAAAGTGTTGGGATTCATGCGCAGATAGATGGAAGAGTGAAACATTTTTTTAGTATTTATAAAAAAATGAAGAACCAGGGAAAGACAATGGATCAGATTTACGATCTTTTTGCGGTCAGAATCATTGTGGAAAGTGTCAAAGACTGTTATGCAGCCCTTGGTATCATACACGAAATGTTTAAGCCGATTCCTGGGCGCTTCAAGGATTATATTGCTATGCCCAAAGCAAATATGTATCAGTCTTTGCATACAACACTGATTGGTTCGACAGGGCAACCATTTGAGATTCAGATTCGTACACTTGAGATGCACAAAACAGCAGAGTATGGGATTGCAGCACATTGGAAGTACAAAGAAGCCTCAGATGGTAAAAAAATCAAGGCACAGGAAGAAGAAAAACTTTCCTGGTTGAGACAGATTCTGGAATGGCAAAAGGATATGTCTGATAATAGAGAGTTTCTGAACCTTTTAAAAAGCGATCTTGATCTGTTCTCAGAAAATGTTTATTGCTTTACACCGACTGGGGATGTAAAAAATCTACCGGCCGGATCCACTCCAATTGATTTTGCGTACAGTATTCATAGTGCTGTTGGAAATAAAATGATTGGAGCCAGGGTGAATGGAAAACTGGTCACCATTGATTATGAGATTCGAAACGGTGACAGAATAGAAGTTATTACTTCTCATAATTCGAAGGGTCCCAGCCGTGACTGGCTCAATGTTGTAAAAAGTACCCAGGCAAAAAATAAAATCAACCAATGGTATAAGAACGAATACAAAGAAGATAATATTGTTAAGGGGAAGGAGCTTCTCCAGGCATATTGTAAGACAAAAGCAATCAGCACAGTTGATATTATGAAGCCAGCTTATATGGACCATGTAATGAAAAAATACGGGTTTCATGATTGGGATGCGGTTCTGGCTGCAGTTGGACATGGTGGATTAAAAGAAGGCCAGATTATCAACAAAATGCAGGAAATGTTTGAACGCGACACAGCGAAGACGGTTACGGACGAGCAAATTCTTGCAGATGTACAGGAGAATGCACTCAACAAGCAAATGCAGCCTAGAAAAGCCAAAGGTGGGATTGTTGTTGAGGGGATTCATGATGTGGCGGTTCGCTTTTCAAAATGCTGTAGTCCTGTTCCAGGAGACGAAATTATTGGATTTGTTACAAGAGGAAGAGGCGTCTCGATTCACAGAACAGATTGCATTAATGTGATTAATTTACCTGAAATAGAAAGAGGCAGATTGATTGACGCTGAGTGGCAGTCATATGGTGAGGGACAAAGCGATGAAAAGTATCTCGCTGAGATAAAGATTTATGCACACAACAGAAACGGACTCTTAGCAGATATTACGCGTGCCCTGACAGAGAAGAATATCGATATTCTGGCAATGAACACCAGAACCAACAAGCAGGGAGTAGCTACCATGTCGACCTCTTTTGAGATACGTGGCAGAGATGAGCTTCATAGAATTATTGATAAAATCCAGGCGATTGACAGTGTGATTGATATTGAAAGAACCAGCGGATGATTTTTCAGACTGGAATCAAGATGGAATGACAGAATGAGAGGAATGGTTATTAAAATGACAGAGATTAAGATCGGCAAAATGTTAATTGGCAGCGTGCAGACCAACTGTTATTTTCTATATAGGGAAGATCAAAAGGAAGTGATCTGTATTGATCCTGCTGACCAGGGGGAACAGATTTATCAAAAACTTCTATCGCAAGGATTTACAATAAAAGCAATTTTACTAACACACGGACATTTTGATCATATTTTTGGGTGCGATGTGATAAAAGAAAAAACAAATGCTCCAATCTATGCCTTGAAGCAGGAAAAAGAACTACTAGGAAATGCCACACAAAATGTATCCGTCCAGTTTGGAAGACCCTATACATTGAATGCAGATTATTATTTTGAAGATGGAGAAAGTATAACGATTGCTGGTATGAATGTGCGTGTGATTGCTACTCCAGGACATACGGCAGGGAGCTGTTGTTTTTATCTGGAAGAAGTAGGGATGCTGATTAGTGGAGATACCCTGTTTGAAGAATCAGTTGGCCGCACAGACCTTCCAACGGGAAGTGGAGCACAGCTTGCCCGCTCAGTCAAGGAGAAACTATTTATCCTTCCAGAAGAGACAAAGGTGTATCCAGGGCATGGGGATGCGACAACAATCGGTCATGAAAAACAATATAATCCCTTTTTCTGATTGTGATTTTAGAATAGGTAGTTAGGAGTAATAAAATGCTGGTAGTAACAATTAGCAAACTGCAGTTTGAATATGACATTCATTCTTTGGTAAAAGCCTTTTATCCAGAAGAAGAAGTAAAGGTGATTCTAAAAGAAGAGTCACCTTGCTTTGCGCTGAGGGATTTATTTTTAGATCTTGATCTTGGAAGCAATCAAGTAATACAACAAAACAGAATCGTGTGTACACTAAAAGCGTCGTTGTACCATAAAGAGCTAAAGCGTGAAGTTGTTGTAGAGCAAGAAGAGTCTGACAGAGCTGACATGAGAAATAAACTAAAACAACTTATCTATGAATTGCTTTCCAAAAACTGCCAGCACACACTTCCGTGGGGGACGTTGACTGGAATCAGGCCTACAAAAATTCCTATGATGAAATTGGAAGAGGGAAAAACACGAGAAGAGATTTTGACATTCATGAAGGAAACTTATCTGATTTCAGAGGAAAAGGCAAAACTGAGCATTGAGATTGCAGAAAAAGAATTGCAGATTTTAGATGGGATTCATTATAAAGAAGGATATAGTCTTTATCTGGGTATCCCGTTCTGCCCGACAACTTGCCTTTATTGTTCGTTTACTTCTTATCCAATTGGGCTCTGGAAACAGAAAGTAGAGGATTATCTGGATGCGCTTGATCTCGAAATAGAGGCGGTCTCCGAACTGATGAAAAGTAGAATTCTGGATAGTGTTTATATTGGAGGTGGAACCCCTACAACGCTTACGGAGGAGCAACTCGAGCGGGTTTTGTCAAAGCTAACGTCCAGATTTGATTTTAGCCATGTAAAAGAGTTCACACTGGAAGCGGGAAGAGCCGATAGCATTACCCCTTTAAAACTTGCAATTATGAAGAAGTATGGCGTTGAAAGAAT
>CANRNK010000012.1 GCA_947631985.1 uncultured Lachnospiraceae bacterium
ACAGTTATGTCCTCTAGTATGTCTCAAGAAGACTTTGCAAAACTTGAACAAGAAGGATATACACCTAATGATATGGAAATTGAAGAGCTTGTGACAGTCACAGATCAAATTAAAGCGGAATTACTAAAAGCTGGAATTTCGATCAAAGGCTATACAGACAACCTCAATCTAGACAAGCTAAAGGAAATAACGGGAAGTGATGTTTTTGCAATAAAACTTTCTGAAGAAATGATAAAAAGAGATATTCCGGTGAATGAAAAAAATATCACAGAATTTTATGCAGCATATGAAAAACAATCTAAAATCGATATAGAAAATGACAGTATGAAAAAATTCATTTTCTCGAATCAATTAAAACCTTCCATAGAAAATCTGTATTTGGCACAATATAGTAGCAGCATTAGAACAAGTTCACAAGAAGAATTAAAAGGGAATGTACAAAAATCATCAATCAATAATACGGAAATTTTGCAGGATGAATATGAACAACTCCAGAAGCAGATTGATAAAATTGTGGATAAATCTGGAATTATGGATAAAGAAAGTGCTGACAAAAATGCAAAATGGTTAATTCATCAAGAGTTACCATTGACCGTTGATAATTTATTATTGGCTTATGAGTTAGACCATTATGATCAGTATATGTCCAAGGAAAGTCGTACCAATGCAATTCTTCAAACGATGAGTAGTGGAGAAAAGGCAGAAAGTTCTATTTTTTACAACTCTTATAATATTTATGATAAGGCTGAAAAAGTACAGAATGAGATTCAGTTGATAAGTGAAACCGCAGTATTAGAAGTTGCAAAAGTAAGTGACAAAACAACACTCAGAGAACTGCTGATTGCAACAAAAAAAGAAGATGAAAAGGGGCAAGAAGAACAAATAGAATTCGAACAGAATCATGCAAAGAATCCGAAAGCATTCGTCACAATGAGATTACAACTCGAAGAAATACGCCTGAAAATGACAGTTGAGGCGAATATTAACATGATGAGAAGAGGAATTTCGATAGACACAACAGAATTGAACCAGCTAGTGAACCTTCTTAGAAAGGAAGAAGAAAATCTTGCGAAGAGATATGAGGTAAAGGAAGAAGAAGTTTCAAACATAAAAAATACCTATCATTCAACACTGCAGGTAATACATGAGATAAAAGAAGCTCCGGCGGCATTGATTGGAAAAGCAATTGCAATTCCAGTGGTTAGCCTGAGTAGTCTAAAGGAAGAAACGAAAAATCTCAAAAAAGAATACAAAGAAGCTGGTGACAGATATGAAAAATTAATGACTGTTCCCAGAAAAGATTTAGGGGATTCTATAAAAACCGCTTTTCAAAATATTCCAGAAATTTTAGAGGAGCTACATCTGGAAAACACAGATTTTAATCGTAGAGCAGTTAGAATTCTTGGATATAACCAGATGGAGCTGACGCCAGAGAATATATCCAAAGTCAGTACATTAGATTTGGAAGTGAACACAGTTCTTCAAAAACTGACGCCAGAAAGGGTTTTTTCGATGGTGAAAGAAGGAAAAAATCTGTTAGAAATGTCAATGCCTGAGGTATTAGAGTATACCTATCAAAAAGAAGAGTCAACTCTTGTTGAGGCAGAACAATATGCCAAATTTCTGTATCGCCTTGAACAAGACAAACAGATTACTGAGGAAGAGAAACAAGCGTATATTGGAATTTATAGACTCACAAAACAAATAGAAAAATCTGATGGGGAAGTAATAGGACAATTAGTCAGAAATGGTGTTGATGTAAATTTCAATTCATTACTATCTGCATTAAGGAGTAAAAAGTCAGCAGGAACTGATATCCTAATTGATAATGAAACAGAGATCATCACAAAATTAATACAAAGTGAGACTTCTATTTCGAGTCAGATTGGTATGATAGAGAAAATCAGAGAACAAAAAATGCTTGCTTCGGCGGCGAGATCTGAACTAGAGCAGACTAAGGGAAATCCAGAAAACGAAGAGACCAATTACCAAATCGAACTATTACAAAAAGCAGCATCCGTTGACGAGCAAGCTGTAAAGAACCTATTAGAATTTAAAATTCCGATTACTGTACAAAATATTTTGGCTGCAGATGACTTATTCTATGGAAAAGGAAATGTATATAAGAAACTTGCAAAGAGTTCATCCGAATCCGTAAAAAATCAGAAAATAACAGATTCAAATTCTATAAATTCGAAAACGGAAGAGGACAGTCTTGAAAAAATATTTCAAGAGATATATGAGAATTTTACAGATAAAGAATCTGTTTTACAGGAATTCAAAAAATTGGAAGACTTTACGGAAAAACTTGTCAACAATTCCATAAGTCAGGATGCAAACAGTATTGATGTTAGGTCTCTTGCATTAACATTTCGACAAATCCAGATTTGTGTTGCAGGTGCAAAAGACGAGAACTATGAAGTTCCTGTTAAAATTGGAGAGGAAATTACGAATATCCGTCTTCGAATTGTACATAATGAAAGTAACAAAGGTAGTGTTACAGTGTCGACGGATACAGAGAAATATGGCCATATTGATGCAGAATTTACAATTCAAGATGATGAAGTAAAAGGGTATCTGTTTTGTGAAACCAGAGAAGTTTCTACTAGCCTAAAAAAAGTAACAGAAATTTTTAGCAATCAACTAGAAAATGAGAAATTAAAAGTGAAACAGGAAGATATTCAAATTTTTACAAGTGCGAAACCAATGATGAAGTCTTCAGGTCAGGAACGGATTTCAGCACAATCAATTGAAACAAGACACCTATATTTTGTAGCCAAATCTTTCTTATACTCTATGCAAAATGATGAATGATGTCGATAAATAATATAAGTTATCAACAAGGAAGGTGCTTACATGAAAATAAATTTTAATATGTCTGCAATTATTGCCAATAATGCATTATCGAATAGTGACAACAAATTAAGTGATTCGTTGGAAAAATTATCATCCGGTTTTAAAATTAATCATGCAAAGGATAACGCAGCAGGTCTTGCTATTTCAAAGAGAATGAATCTCCAGATTAAAGGACTTTCAAATGCAGCATCTATAGCAAACAATGGAATCTCGGTAATTGAGACCGCTGAAGGAGCTTTAAGTGAAGTGCATTCCATGATTGCAAGAATGAAAGAATTAGCAGTTCAATCTTCAAATGGAACATGCACATCAGCAGACAGAGATGCCATACAAAATGAAATAGTCCAACTCAAGGAAGAAATAGAGAGACTCTCAAAGGATACAGAGTATAATGGACAAAGTTTATTGGATGGAAGCTTTGATTTGAAAGGATATAGTAATAATGCAGGAGTAAAAGTAGACTATTATTCTGATGAGACACCAATTGACAACTACGAGATTACCGGCATTGTGCCAGCTGTCTTTGATGTAAACGGAAATGTAATTACAAATGCAAGTATTGATCCTCTTGGAGCAGACTTTCCAACAGATAGTGTGTATTCGGCAGAAGGAAATCAAATTAAAATTACTGCATCAAATGGGTTTGAATTAAACATTACATTAGATCCTCCCTTGGCAACAGGAGTTGCAGACCTTGAAATCGCAGGGATCGGCGCGATGACGATGCAGATTGGTGCAAATGAAGGCCAGGAATTAAATATCAGGATTCCAACAATTTCTTTGAAGAACCTTGATATCGATACCGTTGACTTATCAACAAGAGAAGGCGCACTTGCCTCCTTAGATTCCATTGACAACGCAACGGCTTACGTGTCGAAAGTCAGATCGAGATTAGGAGCATATCAGAATCGTTTGGAACATACGATTTCGAGTCTTGATATTTCAGGTGAGAACATGACATCAGCCTATTCGAGAATTATGGATGTAGACATGGCATCAGAAATGACAGAATACACGAAATACCAGATTATGTCACAGGCGGGAACCTCGATGCTTGCACAGGCAAATGAAAGACCACAAAAAGTATTACAGTTATTAGAGTAGCCATATTATGAAAGGGTTATTATGACAAAAGAAATGAAACAGGATTTCACGAGAAGAATAACGCAGGCGAACAAAACAGAACTAATTGTGATTCTATATGAGATGTTTATGCAATATCATTTAAGCGCAAAGGAATTTATGATGAAGGAAGACTCTCCACAATATCAGTTAGAAATAAAAAGAGCGATGAATTGTGTGGATGAATTGATTGCTTCATTAAATATGGAATATCCAGTTGCGATTAATCTATTTCGATTGTATCAATATGTAAAAAGAGAATTGCTGGTGGCGAAGAGTGGTAGCTTAGAAGCGCTGGATCATGCGTCCTATGTAATTGAGAATCTTCGTGAAGCTTATTTGAAAATAAAAGAAGTAGATAAAAGCAATGCAATTATGCTGAATGCAGAAACGGTTTTTGCTGGAATGACTTATGGAAAAAACAGTATGAATGAGACAATTGGTGCGGATTCTAAAAACAGAGGGTACCTAATCTAAATAATATAAATCCTATAATAATAATTAAAAGCAGATTCTCAAGAGTCTGCTTTTTTTCTTTGACATGTGCTAAATGTGATGAACAAGGCGTTTTCTGATAGATTAAAAGGTGAAAATGTAGATTTTTGTGATATTGTCACAAAAATAAAAAATATAAGAGAATGATATAGACAATTAAAAAAGGAAAGAATATAATTCGATTTATCAGATCAATCAGGGGGTGAGAAAGAGTATTCCAATCTATTTCGTAATATCCATCATTGCAGTTTTTCAAGACATTAGAACAAATAAAATAAGCAATCGCTTAATTATTGTAGGAATCATTTCGTGTTTCATCTATAGAATTCTTGTTTCTGGAGTTACCTCTCTTGGCTTTTCCTTTCTTGGTTTTTTCTTTGTCCTTTTCATTATGTTCCCTTTTTTTCTTAACCGCACATTCGGGGCGGGAGACATCAAATTAATTGCAATCGCAGGTTTCTTAATTTCATTTTATCAATATCAGAAAATTCTAATCTTTATAGGAATCGCTATTTTTTCTGGAGCGATCATATCTCTATTAATCATGTGCATTCGTCACAAATCAATATCCAAAATTCATTTTTCTATTCCAATCCTTATCAGCACAATTGCATACTTGGGAGGTTTATATTGAACAATAAAATATTGGTAATTTTTGATCAGGAAGAAGATTATGCAATAAGATTATCAGAATATCTGAGAAAGAAGGGAAATATGCCCTTTCAGATACAGGTTTTTACCAAAAAAGAAATACTCCAGAGGTTCAATAAGAAATATAAGATTGATATTTTGATGATTGCAGAGGCATCTTTTTTTCAGGAAGCAAATGAAATAAAAGCACTTTGTAAGGTATTGCTTACAGATCGTGGAAAGTGTGAAATGGAGGGATTTTCTGCTGTCAGAAAATACCAGTCTTCAGATAAGATCTGGAAAGAAATCATTCGTTTGTGTGGCGTTGAGAGTTCGTTACTCTTTTCCGAAAGAAAGAAGACCAATATTATTGGAATCTACACGCCAATTGGTAGATGCCTACAAACCTCATTTGCATTATTACTTGGGCAGATGCTTGCAAAGAAGAAAAATGTACTATATCTGAATTTTGAGCCATTTGCTGGATATGGAAGATTCATAAAATCAAATGGAAAAGAAGAACTTACAAATTTAATGTATTTTATTTCAAATGCGAAGGATAAATTTTTTCCACAGTTTCAAAGTTCAATCAGATCTGTAAATGGAATGGACTATATTCCACCTGCGTATTCATTCATTGACCTTTCAATTATTACAGCAGAACAGTGGATTATGTTAATAGATATCATAATTACAGAATGCAGTTATGATTATTTAATCCTGGATTTATCAGATAATCTTCAAGGGTTACTTCAAATCCTGGAAAATTGCGACAATGTATACACGATAACACGTGACGATGGAATTTCAATGGCAAAAATAAATCAATACGAAAAACTTGTCTCTGAAACAGAATATTGTGGAATTATTGAGAAAACAAAAAGATTTAGATTTCCAGAATTTCGTAACATTCCATTTGAAATGGAACAATTACCATTTTGCGAGTTGGCAAAATATGTAAAGTCAATCATAAAAGAGGACTTAGATGAACAGTTATCAGAAGTGTAAAGAAAAGTTAAAAGAAAAAGTCATTGAAAAAATTGATATGTCCAGACTGTGTGAAGATGATGAAGTCAGAGAAATAATTGATGGAATCATATTGGAAGAAAGTACAAAATATTATATCAGTCTTTCCGAGAAAAGAAGATTAAGTAGAGAGATTTTTCATTCAATACGCAGATTGGATCTTTTGCAAGAGTTAATTGATAACAATGAAGTAACTGAAATAATGGTGAATGGTACAGAGAATATTTTTGTTGAGATAAATGGAAGAATTCAGAAATGGGAAGAGACATTTCGATCAAAAGAAAAATTAGAGGATGTAATACAACAGATTGTGGCAAAATGTAATAGAGTAGTGAACGAGGCATCACCAATCGTGGATGCAAGACTGATGAATGGAGCAAGAGTAAATGTTGTTTTAGCACCAGTCGCATTAAACGGCCCCATTTTAACCATTAGAAGATTCCCGGAAAAACCAATCGAAATGGAAGATTTAATTCACATTGGATCTATTAGTAGGGAAGGCGCAGATTTTTTAAGAAAACTTGTTATTTCAAAATACAATATTATTATCAGTGGTGGTACGGGATCAGGAAAAACAACATTTTTAAATGCCTTATCTGAATTTATACCGAAAGATGAAAGAATCATAACCATAGAAGATAGTGCAGAGTTACAAATCAGAGGAATCAGTAATTTGGTTAAACTCGAAACCAGAAATGCAAATATGGAAGAATGCAAAGAAATATCAATTCGAGATCTGATTCGTACCGCTTTACGCATGAGACCTGACAGAGTAATTGTTGGTGAGGTTCGAGGTGGCGAAGCAATCGATATGCTTCAGTGCTTTAATACAGGTCATGATGGATCGATTTCAACGGGACATGCTAATTCGGCGATTGATATGTTGTCACGTATAGAAACGATGGCTCTCATGGGGATGGATCTTCCTCTTACTGCGATACGAAGACAAATTGCGTCAGGTGTAGACATAGTAATACATTTGGGAAGAATAAGAGATAAATCAAGAAAAGTGATGGAGATAGTAGAGGTTACAAATTATGAAAACGGAGAGATTACTCTGAATACCATTTATCGTTTTTGTGAAGAGGGAACTGAGAAAGGTGGAAAAGTATTAGGGGCACTTGTAAAAATGAGCGAAATCAAAAATATAACAAAGTGGAAAGCAGCAGGAATCTCATAGACTATAAAGAATATAAGTTGAGTAAAAAAGAAGTGATATCCTACTTGATTGCATGGAGCGTAATTTCGACACTCTTTGGATATCTGTTTTACAAATCGTGGATAGCAGTTTTAATCATTTTATCGGGGTTCATGGTTTACTTGAAAGATGAAAAGAAAGAATGTGCCTTAAAAAGAAAGAATGAACTCAGATACCAGTTTAAAGAAGTAATCATGTCTGTATCCGCTGCACTAAGAGCTGGATACTCTATTGAAAATGCATTTGTTGAAGCGATGGAAGAAATCCGAATGATATTTGGGGAAACAAGCATGATGTTTTTGGAATTAAAAGTTTTTCAAAAGGGGATGCAAAATAATATTACACTTGAAAAATTGCTTGATTCTTTGGCAGAAAGAAGTGGAATTGATGAAATTATTGAGTTCTCAGAAGTATTTAGAATTGCGAAACGAAATGGCGGAGACATGAATGGAATTATAATTAAATGTAATCAGGTTATTTGTGAAAAGTCAGAAGTAAACAGAGAAATTGAAGTGGTGATACATGCAAAAAAATTTGAACAAAAAATCATGAATCTTGTGCCTATCTTTATTATTGTTTATATTCAGTTTTCTTCACCAGGCTTTTTTGAGGCACTCTATCACAACCTAATTGGAATTATTATTATGACAATCTGTCTTGTAATCTATGTTGGTGCAATTTTATTAGGAAAGAAAATTACAACTTTTGATATTTAATACAATTTATTTCAGATAGGATATGCGATGAATATAATGATAAAGCTACTCTTTCTATTTTTGATGAGTTCAATTTTCTTTCTTTTTATTATAGCAAGAAAAGAAGTACTTCCACAAAACATAAAAGCCTCTAATTTCACAAAGCATTTTTACAAGATTTCTATTTGGGTGAGTAGAAAAATATTCTTTCTTTATAAAAATAATTTTAAGCGGTATAGACGAAAAAAACCTAAAACCATCAGTAAAGTAGAAGAGCAGCTTGTTGCAATTCATCCGCTGATTGGGAAAACACAGCGAAATAGATTGGTATTTGAATTTTATCTGGAAAAAATGAAAATTGCAATCATTGTAATTACAATTGGTACATTTGTTGGGATTGCTATGATCGCTGGAACAGAAAAGAATATTTCAAAAGAACAAAATAGTATTACAAGGAGCAATTACGGACAAGGTGAAAAAAAAATTAATTTAATAGCAGAAATAAAAGAAACAGGAGAGAAAGAAGAACTATCTATTGTTTTACCTGAAAGAATTTTTAGGGAGCAAGAGCTTAATACCCTATTTGAAGACTTTAAAGTTGTTCTTAGTAAAAAGATGCTTGGAAAAAATGCATCAAATAAAGAAGTTATAAATGATTTGGATTTCATTACAAATATCGAAGAATATCCATTTCAAGTAAAATGGTATTGTAGTAGTTATGAGTACCTAAGTGATTTAGGAGAACTTGCAGAACAGATTCCAAGTTCAGGAGTGGATATCCTGGTTATTGCAGAAATCAGCTATGACAATTGGAAAAAAGAGACTTCATTTGAGTTAAGGCTTTACCCTGGATTTTCTCCAAAAAAGACATTGAGAGAACGAATAGAAGAAAAAATAATTCAAACAATGAATGAAACAAAAGAAAATTCCTATTACATACTTCCCGATACGATCGAAGGAAATGAAGTGATATGGAGTGAAAAAGCGTCAAATGAGCCGGTATTTGTCTTTTTTGGAATTATTATAGCTATTATAATATTAAGCTTTGCAATGGACTACGATTTAAAGGAACAAGTTGGAAAGAGAGAAGAGCAAATGCTAATAGATTATCCGGAATTAGTTTCTAAAATATGTCTATTACTTGGTGCAGGGATGACGGTAAGATCCGTTTTTCAAAAAATTGCAAAGGATTATGAACAGAAAAAAGAAAAAGGAGGAAAGAAGAGATATGTGTATGAAGAAATTATCGTAATCTGCTATGAACTTGAAAGTGGAATTTCTGAAAGTGAAAGTTATGACAATTTTGCAAGAAGATGTAAACAAAGTAAATACCTAAAGCTTGGTTCAACATTATCTCAAAACATTAAAAAAGGCTCTTCAAAGCTAAGAGAAATACTTGAAAAGGAAGCTGAGAATGCCTTTGAAGATCGGAAAGGAATTGCAAAAAAAAGAGGAGAGGAGGCTGGAACCAAGCTTTTGTTACCAATGATGCTTATGATGGCAGTAGTAATGATTATTATAATCGTACCAGCATTTTTAACATTTGACCTATAGGAGGAAAAACAATGCAAGAAATAAAAAGATTTATTCTTGAAGAAGACGGAAGTGGAACAGTAGAAATGATTTTGATTTTAGTGGTCTTAATTGGACTTGTAATAATTTTCAAAAAACAATTAACCAGTCTTGTAAATGATATTTTTAGTAGAATTACATCTGATGCAAAGTCAATCTAATATGAAAAAAGCTGAAATTAGTATTTATCTCGCATTAACACTAGGAATAGTGCTTTCACTTGTGCTCACGTTGGTGGAAGGAGCAAGGCAAAGTGCAATAAAGATGCAGATAGAATGTGTAACGGATATGGGTCTTCATTCTGTATTTGCAGAATACCACAGAGAACTACTATCACAGTACGATTTGTTTTTTATTGATACATCCTACGGGCGGGAATTTCCATCCCTGGCCAATACAGAACAACATCTGAATTCATTTATGGAATATAATTTTAACCCAGCGATGCTACTTTTCACGTTCCAAGTAAAAGATTGGCTAAGCATCTATACACAAAATCTGAGTTTTTCAGAATACTCAATTGCTACAGATGAGAAGGGAAATGTAGTAAAAAGACAAATTCTTCAATATATGAGAGATAAGTATTTAATAAATGATTTTATTCAGGCAAATGAAAATAAAAGACTTGTAACAGATAATCATTTACATGAAACAAATATAAGTAGTGAAAAACAAAGATTGCGTGATCAGATCAATGCTGAGATGAGTGAGAGAAACATTCGGGAGAATGAAGACAATACAGACAATACAGTTGAAATACCATCCGACCAGGTGAATCAGGTAAAAGGAATGAGTCTAATTCCCTATATCATTACAAGTCAGGAAAAAGTATCAAGAAAACTAATTAATCCTACAGAGTATGTGTCAGGAAGGGAGTTGTTGATTGGAACAGGGATACCTAAGATTCACCAGGAAGATTTTAATGCGCAGGATGAAATCTTTATAGGAGAGTACTTAATCGAAAAATGTGGGTACTATCTTAAGGAAAAGGAAAAAATGAATGCAGTGTTAAAGTATCAACTTGAGTATATTCTTGCAGGAAAGGGGAATGATTATGATAACCTAAGCTTGATTGCAAATAGACTGCTACTCATGAGAGAAGCATCCAATATGATGTATTTATGGTCAAATTCGGCCAAATCAGCTGAGGCTGAAACAGCCGCAGCAATGATAAGTGCAATTGCGTTAATTCCAGAGGCAGAACCAGCAATCAAGCAGCTGATTCTACTGACTTGGGCAACAGCAGAAAGTATCTGTGATTTAAAAGTCCTTTATAAAGGTGGAAAAGTACCAATTATGAAAAGTGATCAAACCTGGCAATTAAGTTTCCTGCAATTTTGTCTGGGGGTCACTTCTTCTGATCAAAATCAAAGAAATTCAACAGGACAAGGTTACCTTGATTATTTAAGAATATTACTCTTAATGCAGAGTCCAGAAGAAAAAATGATGCGTTTTTTTGATGTGATGGAGATGGATATTCGAAACACGGAAGATAATGAAAATTTTCAATTGGATGGATGTTTAGACAGTTTGACAATGGAGGCGATATTTAAAAGTCATTATGGCTATCAGTATAGTATAAAGAGGTTCTATAGCTATGAGTAAAAGGATGTGATAAACGATGGTATTCTATTTCTTCAAAAAAAATATAAATCAAGATCAAGCAACTAATAATAAATATAATTATATCAAACAAAATCTCCGGACATATTCTGATTCACTTCACAACACACACACAATCTCAAAAAAAAGGACAGCAACAAAAAATAGAATACCTTCGTTTATCACATCCTCTAGGAAAGCGAGTATTACAATAGAAGCATCTTTGGTCATGCCCCTTTTTTTGATTGCCATGCTTTTTTTGCTTAGTATGATAGAAATTATAAGGTTACAATCTGAATTTGAACAATCACTTCATCAATACGGGAAAAAACTGGCAGTTCATGCATACGCCTATGACAAAATTCAAAAAAATGATAGTAGTGTGGTAGATGTTGTAGAATCACTTAGCTTTTCAACCGGGTTTTTAAAAAAAGAAATTGAAGATAGTCTTGGAAAAGAATACCTAAACGATTCTCCGCTAGTGAATGGTGATGCTGGAATTCTGTATTTGTATTCAAGCTTCATGAAGGATGACATAATTGATCTGGTCATACAATATGAGGTTCAACCATTTGGAAATTTGTTTGGCACAAAAAGAATGAAACTTATGAATCGATGCAGGCTTCATGCCTGGACAGGGTATGATTTAAAAAGTGTATCGAATAGTAGGAAGGAAGAGGAACAATATGTGTACATTGCAGAGGATGGTGAAGTATATCATACAAATAGAAACTGTACACACCTTGTTCTTTCAATTCAAGAATGCAGTATAGACACCCTTGACAATTTTAGAAATGAAGATGGCGGAAAATATAGTAGCTGTGAACTCTGTGGTACTAGTCAATTGGAGGGTAGAATCAGATACATTACAGAAACAGGTAATAGATATCATATAGATAAAAACTGCAGCGGATTAAAAAGAACAGTCAGTGTAATACCGCTTTCGCAGGTTAACCAGAAGCGAGGATGCATTAGATGTAGTAAGTTAACAGGATAAAATTAAAAAGGATAAAAATAAAAAGGATAAAAATAAAAAGGATAAAATAGAAAGATATGATTCGAGTTTTGCTCATTGTTTTTTTAGCGTATGGTGCCTCAATAGACTTTAAAAGGAGAATGATTACCACCAGATATCTCATTCTATTTGCATTCACTGGATTTATTTGTCTTGTTTATAGATTACTTTTGGCAGAGTCATTTGAAAAAACCTTGTGCATCTTTTTTATTTCACTGATACCTGGAATCGGAATGTTACTATTTGGAAAATTTTCAGAGGAGCAAATCGGATATGGCGATGGACTTCTTATTACCCTTTTCGCATTTTATCTTCCTTTTCAGGAGATTCTAATGTGCTTAATGTTAGCAGTATTTTTTGCGGGAATGGCATCTGGAATCCTATTTATAATTAGACGTAATAAAAAAGTGGAAGGGATTCCATTTTTACCCTTTATACTTATCGCATGTATTCTTCAGATATAAAAAGAAAGAGTGGAAAATGGGGAGACTAAAAAGCAAACAAATGAAAGCAAGTATTACAATCGAAGCATCTCTCATCTTACCTTTTATCACGATTATAATTGTACTTATGATTTATCTATCGTTGTTTGTTTATGACAGATGCATAATTTCTCAAAAATTATATATTGCTTCTTTACGGGGTAGCCTATCAGAATTTAATCAAAAAGATATAGAACAAGATATGGAAGAAGAAATTATTAAGATAGCTACAGAAAATGTAATTGGAGGAAACCTTTCGATTAAGGATTCTGGGATTGGTCAAAATAAAATTTGTAATAACACTGTATTTCAATTGAAGAATCCTTTTATTAAAATTGCGAAATCAGAAGGAATACACACTTCATGGAATATAAACACAAGGAAAGAGATCGAATTAATCAACAGTGTAGAATATATTAGAAATATAAGAAGAATAGAAAAAATCAAGGAGGGAGTATAACAAAGCAATGGATACTAAGTATATTAGAGAACTTAATCACAACTATCTTGTAATGATACCTCCAATAGAAGCAATCAAGGAAAGTTATGAGACAGAAATCCTACGTTTGAATAAAATACCTGGATTAGCGGATCTCGACATACGATATTACAATGAGCAACAAATGTTTTATTATGAAATCAGTTCAAAACAATCAATTGCAAATCTATACGGATCATCAGAAATGAATTTTGCAGAGATCAGTGCACTCATAAAAGGCATTTACAGTATGTTACTTTCGATAGAGGAATATCTTATCAATATTAACCATATTATTTTTGACCCAGATTATATATTTTTTGAACTAGAAAAAAAGGAAATCTCTTTTATCTGTTATCCAGAATATGATAAAAATTCAAAACATAGTTTTTCTGAACTATCCGAGTATTTATTAAATAAGGTGAATCATAAAGATGAAAAAGCCGTTTTACTGTCTTATAAAATTTATAAAAACACAAGGAACGAAAACTTTATTATAGATGAAATTATAAATTATCTGCAAGAATTTACTGAGGAAAGATTTGAAGAGACCAGGATTATAAATTCTATCGGGCAAAAAGAATATGACAATCATGAAATGTTAATGGAAAACAAAAATGATGATAAGAATGAACTTGAATCAGAAATGAGTATGAAAAAAAACAATAGGAAGGGAAATAAAACAAATGAAATAGAGGATGATAAAAAAACAGAAAAGGATGATTGGGAAGAACAGTTTGCTCAATATTCCGAACAGGAGGAGATAAAAAAAGAAAAAAGTATCTATGAAAAAGCATGGAATGCAATTGAAAAAAATAAAAATGAATTCTATTTACTCATCTTTGTATTTATGCTAACAGTAATTTTTATAGGAGTTATAATAATGTGGTATGTTAGGCTGATTGAGATAAGCATATTACAACTAATAAAAGTGAATGGAGTTCTTCTAATTCTGATTGTGGGATCTATGTTGTCTATTTATATTATGAAAAGTAGAAAAAAATCGAAGTCAATAGAAGAACAATATGAATTAACGAACAAAAAAATAAAAGAAAGTGAATATTTCGAGCAACAAGATGAGAAGGTAATCATATCAGATTTTTTAGTTGGAAATGACTATTATTCAAAGCAAGAACAGACCATGGGAAATAGTAATACAATACTTATTTCAAATGAACTTGAATTTATAAAAAGTGGATTCTTAACCAGAGAAAGTGAAGGAAACCAAATAAAATATTTACTTGATCATTTTCCATATACAATTGGGAAGATATCTGGAAATGTGAATTTAGAGATAGAAGATTCTTCTGTCAGCCGGATCCACGCCAAATTTTTCAAAAAGGGAGAAACTCTCTTTCTGGAAGATTTAAATTCACTAAATGGGACTTATAAAAACGGAATGAAATTGGTCGAGAAAGAAGCGGTAATTGTTGAGTCAGGAGATGAGATTGCCTTTGCAAAAATCAACTTTACCTATCATTGACATACATATTTATAAATGATACCTTTAAATGTAAGAAAACAAGCAGAGAGAAGGTATCATATGATTCAACATATGAGAGATTTTCTAACATCTCAGGGATATCATTTTTTGCCAGCAAATAAGCCGGAAATAATGGTTTATTATAGGAATGACCAAGCAGAAATAGAAGTAATACATATGATAGATTTTGAACAAAAGATGAATCTATCACCAATCATGTTACAAAATATGAAAGAAAAAATCACTCTTCTTTTTCGAGAAAAAGGGTATAGAAATATTGCAATTCTTACTGTCATTATTTCCAACGAGACAGACGAGATGAAGGAATTAACAAAGAGTGACACTGCTTGCTGGATTGTTGATGAAAAAAATGGAAAACTCATGATTTTTGAAAATCAAAAAAATGGGTTTTTACATATCAAAGAGTACATTGAAAAGGTATTAGAAAAGGAAGATGGAACATCAGAGGAGAGTTTTAACCAAAAATATTCTAGTGAGAACATAAGAAATATACTATTCAAGAAAAAAGAGACTCCTGTTACATATATAATTACAATGATAAATGTCATAGTTTTTATTGCGTGCTTACTAACAGGCACTTTATTTTATGAGTATGGCGCAATCAATGCAGTCAGATTTTTCTATTTTCATGAATATTATAGGCTTCTTTCTTCTTTATTTTTGCATGGGGACATTCAACACCTTGTTGGAAATATGCTCTTTTTTTTCTTCCTTGGAGAAATAGTGGAAAGGGAGCTTGGAAGCCGAAAATATCTATTACTATATTTCCTTTCAGGAATTTGTGGAAGTATACTATCAATGGCTTATAGTAGCTACTTAAAGACCTTTACCGATTCAATTGGAGCAAGCGGTGCAATTTTTGGAGTGGTGGGTGGACTATTATGGATTGTTTTGCGGAATAAAGGAAAAGTTGAAAGCATTTCTCTTGGAAAAATATTATTTCTAGTAATTTTCTCACTATATAGTGGCCTTATTAGCACAAACGTTGACAATGCTGCACATTTCGGAGGGTTTATTGCAGGCTTACTACTTGCAATAGCACTTTATCATAAAAAAGGAAAGATTGAGCAGAAAGAGGAAGAATGATATGGGGATGAAAGTTAATATATATTATGGGGGAAGAGGGTTGATAGATGACCCAACTTTATTTGTCATAAGTAAGATGCACGAAGTACTTGAAGAACTGCATGTAGACGTTAAAAGGTATAATTTATATGAAATGAAAAATACGATTACAACCCTTCCGCAGACATTAAAAGAAGCAGATGGAATTATACTGGCGTCAACTGTTGAGTGGTATGGAATCGGCGGGTTTATGACACAATTTTTGGATGCATGCTTTTTATATGGCGATAAAGAAAGAATTAATAAGATTTATATGTGTCCAGTTGTAATGTCGACTACTTATGGAGAAAGAGAAGGAAAACTGACTTTATCTACAGCATGGGAGATATTAGGTGGATTACCATGCAGTGGAATTTGTGGCTACATTCCAGATGCACTTGCATTGGAAATGAGTCAGGGATATGGAAAACTAATTGAAAAAAAAGCGGAGAATCTTTATCGAACAATTAGTCAGAAGCTCACGAGTTTTCCGGCAAGTAATCAGGCTGTTAAACAAATGGTTTCGCAGACAAAAAATGTTGATTTAACACCACAGGAAACGGAACAGCTTTCCCAGTATGCATCAAATGATGAGTATGTTCAGAAGCAAAAAGAAGATATACTGGAATTGACAAGTTTTTTCAAAGACAAGTTAGTCAGTAAAGAAATAGAAGACAATTCGGACTTAGTGATTAAAAAATTTGAAGAATATTATAATCCGATTCCTGGTTTTATTGCATCCTATAAATTAACGATTCATGAGAGAAAAACGCCCCTGACGATACAAATCAATCATATACAGCTACTTTGCAATTATGGATATACGGAAAAGAGCGATGTTGAGATGGATCTTAATCAGGGAACTTTAAATGATATTATGTATGGAAGAATGACCTTTCAAAGAGCATTTATGGCAGGCAATATGAAAATGAAAGGCGATTTTAAAACATTCAGAACACTTGACCTTTTATTTCCTTTTATTGAGAATTAGGGTCAGTTTTAAGAACGGGAAAAGGGAGATAGAGAATGATAAATACAAATTGTATTTTTTGCAAAATAGCAGAGGGTGAGATTCCATCAAAAACAATTTATGAAGATGAGAAATTTCGAGTTATTTTAGACTTAGGACCAGCAACTAAGGGACATGCTTTGATTTTGCCAAAACAACATTATGCAAATATATTCGAAATACCTGAAAAAGAAGTAGGAGAAGCATTTATACTTGCAAAAAAAATAGCAGGAATCATAAAAGAAAAGTTAAACTGTGATGGATTTAATATCATTCAAAACAATGAAAAAACTGCCGGTCAGACAGTCTTTCATTTTCATATCCATTTAATTCCGCGATATTTTGACGATGGTCAAAAAATCAATTGGCAATCACAAGACGTAATGCAGGAAGAATTAGAAGAAGTGAAAGCACAAATCATAAACTAAGAAAGCATGGTTTGGTAAGTGAAAATTATAAGGCGTGTTTTTGCAGAAGCGATACAACGAGTTGGGCTGCATTTGCCTGCATACTTTTTTCCATGTTTTCCAGATAAGTGTTTTTGTTCTGATCTAGTATTTGGATTGATTCAAGTAGTAAGTCTACTGATAATTTTTCTTCCTCTATGACCAAACTAAACCCTTGTGATTCAAAAGAGCGTGCATTTAGGATCTGATCTCCACGACTGCTTTTAGAAGAGAGAGGTATTAATAGATTTGGTTTTTTGAGAGCAAGTAATTCACAAATGGCATTTGCACCTGCTCTTGATATAACAACGTCTGCAAGCGCAAAAAAATCCTTTAGCTCGGAGGTAACATACTCAAACTGTTTATAGCCATTGATAGATTCAAGCGAGGGTTCGAGTTTTCCTTTTCCACATAGATGAATCACCTGATAATGGAGCAAAAGTTTAGGAAGAGCATCCCGGACAATCTGATTGATAAAGGAAGCGCCAAGACTACCACCAATCACTAACAAAACAGGAATCTCCTCTTGGAAGCCACATTGACTCACAGCTTTTTCTTTTTCTCCTAAAAATAATTCTTTTCTAATAGGGGAGCCAGTTAAAACAGCCTTTTCCTGCGGAAGATATTTTAGTGTTTCAGGGAAGTTACAGCATATTTTTTTTGATACAGGAATACACAGTCGGTTGGCCAGCCCAGGAGTCATATCAGATTCATGTATGATACAGGGTATTTTTAATGAGGCAGCTGCCCTCACAACTGGAACTGTCACAAAACCACCTTTTGAGAATAAAACATCAGGGTGGATTTTTTTGAGAATTTTTCTCGCTTCAAAATATCCTTTTATAACACGAAAAGGATCAGTAAAATTTTTGAAATCAAAATAACGCCGGAATTTACCTGTTGAGATACTATAATAAGGAATTGAAAAATCCTGAATAAGAGTTTTTTCAATTCCATCGTGAGAACCGATATAGTTTATTTCAAAGTTATTTTCTAAAAGAAGCGGAAAAAGAGCAATATTAGGTGTAACATGTCCAGCTGTGCCGCCACCAGTCAATACAATTTTTTTCATTGTGTCCCCTGAATTCCCATTTTTATTTTTACACTTTAATTATAAAAATTATATCAGAATATCATAAAACATGCCACATAGAAAGTAAACCTAGAAGGCTAAATGACGGTATCTCAAGTTTTTCTTGATAATCAGAAACAAGTTTGCTACACTTATTAGGCAAAGTTGGCGTATGTTAAAAAATACAGAAACCAATATAAAATCGTGATTAATCAGGGATATAGGAGTGTAAATTATGGATCAGAAAATTAAATTTGATTATTCCAAAGTAGGCTCTTTTGTAAATGAAAAAGAAGTTGAAATGATGAAAAAACTGGCATTAGATGCAAAAGAAGTGTTAGTTTCAAAAAGTGGTGCAGGAAACGATTTCCTGGGCTGGATCGATCTTCCAGTTAACTATGATAGGATTGAATTTGATAGAATCAAAAAAGCAGCGGAAAAGATTAAAAATGATTCTGATGTATTACTTGTAATTGGAATTGGAGGTTCTTACCTGGGAGCCAGAGCAGCAATAGAGTTTTTAAGACATAGTTTTTATAATGTATTGCCAAAAGAAATCAGAAAAACACCAGAAATTTATTTTGTAGGGAACTCTATTAGTTCTACTTATATAAAACATTTGGCAGAAGTAATTGGAAATAGAGACTTCTCAATCAATATGATTTCCAAATCAGGTACGACAACGGAGCCAGCAATTGCATTTCGTTATTTTAAAGAAATGGCAGAAAAAAAATATGGTAAAGAAGGCGCTGCAAAGAGAATTTACGCCACAACAGATAAGGAAAAAGGGTCTTTAAAAGAACTTGCAACAGAGGAAGGATATGAATCTTTTGTTGTTCCAGATGATATTGGTGGAAGATTTTCTGTTTTAACAGCAGTGGGTCTATTGCCAATAGCAGTTAGTGGTGCAGATATTGAAAAATTAATGGAGGGAGCAGCTTCAGGAAGAAAAAGAGCATTGGAACTTTCCTTTGAAGAGAACGATTCATTACAGTATGCGGCTCTTAGAAATATTCTGCTTAGAAAAGGGAAACAAATTGAAATTCTAGCCAACTATGAACCAAGCGTTCACTTTGTTTCAGAATGGTGGAAACAATTATTTGGAGAGAGCGAAGGAAAAGACCAGAAAGGTATTTATCCTGCCAGTGTTGACCTTACAACTGATTTGCATTCAATGGGACAGTTTATTCAGGACGGTTCAAGAAACTTATTTGAAACAATTATTACAATAGAAGAATCAAGGGAAGAAATTTTAATAGGAGAAGAACCTGTAGATCTTGATGGACTTAACTATCTTGCTGGGAAAACAGTTGATTTTGTCAACAAAAGTGCTATGAATGGCACAATTCTAGCTCATAGCGATGGACAGGTTCCTAATTTATTGGTTCATGTTCCAGAAGTAAATGAATTTTTTCTGGGTGAGTTGTTTTACTTCTTCGAGTTCGCATGTGGTGTAAGTGGATATATTTTAGGAGTAAATCCTTTTGATCAACCAGGGGTTGAGAGTTATAAAAAGAATATGTTTGCACTTTTGGGAAAACCTGGATTCGAAGCGCAGCGTGAAGAATTGTTAAAGAGATTGTAATTTACTGCGTAAATAAAGTTGGGCAAAGGTGTCATAAATAGCATATGCTTATTTATGGCACTTTTTCTAACCATGAGTATGAGTGTGAAAGGAATGGTAAAAGAAGTGAAAATTGTGTTGCTTGAAAGAAATAGTCTTGGACCGGATATCGATGTTTCCTGCTATGAAAAACTTGGTAAAGTCGATTATTATGAGGTTTCAAATGAAGAAAACAGCCCTGAGAGAATAAAAGATGCTGACATTATTATTGTTAACAAAGTTCCAATGAATGAAAAAACACTGAGAGATGCCAAATGTGTAAAACTAATCTGTGTTACAGCAACTGGTGTGGATAATATAGATTTTGAATACACGAAAAAAAGAGGAATTTTAGTAACAAATGTAAGAAATTATAGTACTGCAGCTGTTGCGCAGCATACCTTTGCAATGGCGCTTTATTTAATAGAGCATTTGCGTCATTACGATGACTATGTAAAAGATGGAACTTATGCAAAACAACCTAGATTCTCTAATTTTGATTTACCATTTTATGAGTTGGAAGGAAAATGCTGGGGAATCATAGGGCTTGGGACGATAGGACAAAAAGTTGCAAAAATAGCGAAAGCTTTTGGATGTAAGGTTATTTTCTATTCGGCGTCAGGAAATAATAACTCTGGTGAATATGAGAGAGTAGAATTCGACACGCTCTTGGCAGAGGCAGATATTATATCAATTCATGCACCCTTAACAGATAGAACGAGACAGTTAATTGATTTGGATGCACTTAATAAAATGAAAAACAGTGCAATTCTGATTAATGTTGCAAGAGGGCCAATTATCAATGATGAAGACTTATATCTTGCGCTTACGGAAAACAGGATAGCGGCAGCAGGACTTGATGTTCTTGGAAAAGAACCAATTACAGTAGACAATCCACTAGGCAAAATAAATGATAGCAATAAGTTGTTGATTACACCACACTTGGCATGGGCAAGTACTGAGGCAAGAATACGCTTGGTTGAAGAAATCTATAAGAATGCAGAAGCATTTATTCGTGGAGAAGAAAGAAATGCAGTTACATTACTGTAAATGATAAAAGCTTGTTCCTTTTCATTAAAAAAAGTAGTATTTCAAATCCTGTTAAAAAAAAGAATAAAGATTTGGTTTTAATGGAAAAAAGTTGAATCTTCATGTAAAATAGAGAAGGAATAGAAAGTGATGATAGGACAGACGACCATCACTATAATAAAAATTCGGCTGAATCATAAATTATCGGAGGAACTATTATGAGTAGCGAAATCAGAGACATTAATCTGGCCGAATCAGGGATCAGAAAAATTGAGTGGGTTAAGAGAAATTGTGATTTGCTCAGAACCTTGGAAGAAGAATTTACACAATCTAAGCCATTTGCCGGAAAAAAAGTAGCTTTATCGGTTCATTTAGAGGCTAAAACGGCCTATCTTTGCAAGGTGTTAGCAGCAGGAGGTGCCCAGATGTACATTACTGGAAGCAATCCTCTTTCAACACAGGATGATGTGGCGGCAGCACTTGTAAAAGAGGGGCTAGAAGTTTATGCATGGCATGATTGTACACCAGAGGAATACGAAAGACACATCAGAAAAGTATTGGAGGTAGGACCCAATATTATTATTGATGATGGTGGAGATCTGGTGCATATGATGCATACGGAATTTGTAGATTTAATTCCAAATGTAATTGGTGGATGTGAAGAAACAACAACAGGAATCATTCGTCTGATTGCAATGGAGAAAGAAAATAAACTTAAATTTCCTATGGTTATGGTCAATAATGCAGACTGTAAGCATTTATTTGATAACAGATACGGAACGGGACAATCAGTATGGGATGGTATTAATAGAACCACCAATTTAATTGTTGCAGGTAAGAATGTGGTGGTTGCAGGATACGGATGGTGTGGTAAAGGGACAGCACTTCGTGCCAAAGGATTGGGCGCAAAAGTAATTGTGACAGAAATTGATCCAATCAAAGCGATTGAAGCTGTTATGGATGGATTTGAAGTGATGCCAATGAAGGATGCTGCTAAAATAGGTGATTTCTTTGTCACTGTAACAGGATGTGATAAAGTAATAGACTCAGAAGATTTTGCAATGATGAAAGATGGAGCGATTTTATGCAACGCAGGACATTTTGATTGTGAAATAGATATGGCAGAACTTAAAAAAATTGCAGTTGAAACAAGAGAACAACGTAAAAATATCATGGGATATAAACTTCCAACAGGGCAATGGATTTTTGTATTGGCAGAAGGAAGACTTGTTAACCTTGCAGCAGGAGATGGGCATCCAGCAGAAATTATGGATATGAGTTTTGCAATTCAGGCATTAAGTGCAAAATATTTAGTTGAGCAAGAAGGAAAACTTGATAAGATGCTTATTGATGTCCCAAAAGAAGTAGACAAAGATGTTGCAAAACGAAAACTTGCGTTCTTAGGAAAAGAAATTGATATTTTGACAAAAGAACAGGAAGCGTATTTATTCGGAACTTCTCTTTAAAAAGAATAATCAGATAAAGTATGGTTAAATTCTGGAAATGAGAGGATGATATGAAGTATTTATGTCTGGAAATGTATCAGCCATTAAAGTACATGCTTTCTGGGAACTTAATTAGTAAAGAGGGATTTCTTCACATAAAAAGGACATTGAATTGTTATGTTCTGATTCTGGTGAAAGAAGGCACTCTGCCAATTTCAATTGGGAATCAGAAATTTTTAGTGGAAGCGGGTAACTTCACAATTTTACCCGCGAATCTGGAACACTTCGGGTACCAGGAAGCAACAGGTAGAGTATCGTACTATTGGATGCATTTTTTTACAAAAGGAGAACTCATTTCAACTGAGAAAGAGATCCAAGAGTATGAAAAATCAGAAGATAGGATGCTGATCCCAATTACAGGGGAATGTGGTAAAAACAGAAAGGCTGAAATTCTTTTTTCTCAATTACTTGATCTCGCAAAGCAACCTCAGGCAGAAAAATTTGGAATGCTGAATTATGCTTGTAGCCTCGTTTTGATACAACTTGCGAGGGATAGCTTTCAAAAAAGAAATGCTGGACATGATTCCTTTCAGAAAATTATGAGGATAGAAGAATGGATCAGAGATAACTATAATGAACCTCTCACAGTACAATCTATTGCAAAAGAATTTGCTTATAATCCGGATTATCTTTCTCTTTTTTATAAACAAGCTACAGGTAGAACTTTGACAAGTTTTATTCACAAAGTTAAAATCGATATTTCCAAGAGCTATCTGGTTCATTATGAAATTTCAGTGAAGGAAGCCGCCTATTCAAGTGGATTTTCTGATGAAAAGCAATATATGAAGCTTTTTAAGAAATATGAAAATATGACACCGACAGAATATAAAAAAACATTTTTTCAAAAAAATTTTAACAACAAATAAAAGGCCCCGTAAGGGAGCCTTTTATTTTATCTGATTTCAATTCGGGCGGGTTCATCTTTAGAGGTCAGTTCGTTTTTGGGAAACTTAACCTCAAGGATACCATCATGATAATTAGCATCGATATCCTGAGGTTTAATACCCTCAACATGGAAGCTACGTTTGTAAGAACTGAAATGTCTTTCTTTACGAATATAGTTTGGCTTTTCTGAATCATTTACTTCTTCATGATTTGCAGTAATTGTTAAGGTATTGTTTGACAAATCAATATTAATATCTTCTTTCTTGAAGCCTGGCAACTCGGCCTGTAATAGATAGTGAGTACCCTCATCAATTACATCCGTGTTAAACCCTTCTTTTCCAGAAATACTATTTCCCCAAAAATCTGTGAAGGCAGTATCAAAAAAGCGGTCAAACATGTTATCAAAGAATGCAGGTTTTGCTGTTTCGAATAATGCTGGTCTTAACATAATTATCACTCCTTTTTCAAACTTTAATTGGATAGGTTTTGTATCTATATATGTTATATAACATATATAACAATAATTCAATTAAGTATAAATAAAGGATTTATAAAAAAAATATAAAAGCCCGATGAGTTATCCTCATCAGGCTTCGATAATGCAATGATTTATCCAAAGTATCTGTTTAATAATCCTTCAAATGCTTTACCATGTCTTGCTTCATCTCTTGCCATTTCATGGACGGTATCATGAATTGCATCAAGGTTCGCAGCTTTGGCACGTTTTGCGAGATCAAATTTTCCTGCAGTTGCACCATTCTCAGCATCAACTCTCATTTCAAGATTTTTCTTTGTTGAATCAGTAATTACTTCTCCTAATAACTCAGCAAATTTTGCAGCATGTTCTGCTTCTTCCCAAGCAGCTTTTTCATAATAAAGACCAACTTCCGGATATCCTTCTCTATGTGCAACTCTAGCCATTGCAAGGTACATTCCAACTTCTGAACATTCCCCTGCAAAATTTGCACGTAAATCCATAAGAATGTCTTCACTTACACCAGATGCAACACCAACAACATGTTCTGCTGCCCACTCCATTTTACCATTCTGAGCTGCAAATTTTTCTGATGGAGCATTACAGACTGGACATTTTTCTGGAGCAGAATCTCCTTCGTGAACATAACCACATACTTGACATACATACTTCATAATTTAATTCTCCTTTTTATTGTATAGTTAAATATTATTAATAATATTTATTCCCATTTTCGTGCTTAAGCATGCGTACAATCAAAACCAATGTGAAATAATTGTAAAATCATTTCACTCTTATTACTTCAGTTAGTGAGGTAGGATTAAGATAAGGGGGTCTCCTTAGTACAGGTAGGACAAGAGCCGTAAAAATAAGTAATATGACCAGAAATTCTACCATCAAAATTAGCTCCGGCCAATTCATTAATCGTTGAGAGAAGTTCCATATCAAGATCAATTACCTTGTGACACTCGGTACAGATAAAATGATAATGAGAGGTAATATCAGCATCAAAATGATCAATCCCATCACCCAAACGAAGTCTCGTGATTTCGCCTAAATCAGCAAGTAAAGTTAAGTTGCGATATACTGTTCCGAGACTAATATTGGGATATACATCTCGAACGTGAGAATATACAACATCAGCTGTTGGATGATCTTTTCTTGTGATTAAAAATTCTTTAATGGCTTCTCGTTGCTTGCTATATTTAAGAATCATATCATCTCCTTAATAGTAATGATTACTGTTATTATATTATTATAAATGAAATGTAATGTCAATGATATTTTATAAATAAATTGATTATTAAAACATTATGCCTTTTGTTTGGTAAAAAGCCTTCTTATGTGTATAATGAAATTAAAGGTTTTAAGTTTATAATAATAGGAATTATATTAAAAGAAGGAGAACAAATCATGAATGACTTTACATTTTATAGCCCGACGTATTTTGTTTTTGGAAAAAACAAAGAAAGTGAAACAGGAAAGTATGTAAAACGTTTTGGTGGAACAAAAGTGTTGCTACATTTCGGTGGCGGATCGGTAGTCAAATCAGGACTTTTAGACAGCGTGAAAAAGTCACTTGAAGCGGAATCAATTACTTATCTGGAGCTTGGAGGAGTAAAACCAAATCCAAGAAGTGGCTTAGTTTATAAAGGAATCGACCTTTGCAGATCGGAAAAAATTGATTTCGTGTTGGCCGTAGGTGGTGGTAGTACGATTGACTCTGCAAAAGCGATTGCAGCAGGAGCTGTGTATGAAGGTGACTTTTGGGATTTCTACCAGGGATTGCCAATCACGAAAGCACTACCAGTAGGAACAATCCTTACCATTGCAGCGGCGGGAAGTGAAGGATCTCCTGACTCTGTAATTACAAATGAAGAAGGCATGTATAAGAGAGGGGCTTCTGGGGAAGCCATCAGACCAGCTTTTTCGATTTTAAATCCAGAACTAACAATGACACTGCCACCTTTTCAGACAGCATGTGGTGCGACAGATATCATGGCTCATGTTTTTGAACGCTATTTCACAAATACAAAAGAGGTCGAAGTAACTGACAGATTTTGTGAAGCTGTTTTATTAACTATGATAAAGGAAGTACCGATTGTTGTAGCAAATCCGCTTGATTACGAGGCAAGGGCAAATATAATGTGGGCAGGAATGGTTGCTCATAACAATCTTTGCGGAGTTGGGCGAGATCAGGATTGGGCAAGTCATGACATTGAGCATGAACTATCTGCAGTATATGATTGTGCACATGGCGCAGGACTGGCAGTTGTATTTCCAGCATGGATGAAGTATGTCTATCAGCATGACGTAATGAGATTTGCAAAAATTGCATGCAGAGTATGGGGATGTGAAATGGATTATGATTATCCGGAAAATACAGCATTAGAAGGAATCTCAAGGTTACGATCTTTCTTAAAATCAATTGGGATGCCACTTAATTTTGAAGAATTGGGTGCTTTAGAAAAAGATATTGATAAGATGGCAGAAACTGCATGTTATGGAAATGGACGTACAGGAGAAATTGGTGGGTTTGTTAAATTAAAAAAAGAGGATGTAATAAATATTTACAAACTAATGTTATAAGATAATAGAGATGTAATAAAAGCGATTCCCAAAATTATTTTGGGGATCGTTTTTATAAAGATTTTAGAATAATATTCAGCTAACTTTATTCATTTTACGCAGATCTATGCTATAATTTCATCAACTGAATCTTTTTGTTTGACAAAAAGTGAAACCAATTATTATTTTCGGGAGAAGTATGAAATTAAAAACCAGATTATTAATCACATTTTTGACAATAATTTTATTGCCAGTCATACTCAGTGGAATTGCGTTTGCAGGAATAGGTCTTTCCATTTTACACTCGCAGGCTGATAGTTATGAAATGAAGATAGCCGATTACTTTATGTTTTCAGATTCTGCCCAGACTTTTAGTAAGGCAACAGAAGAAGTATTCACGCAGCTTATGATTCAAGCAGATCAGGATGCAACAGTATTTGAATCAGAAAAATATCTAAATCAGGTTGGAGACTTGCTGAAAGGGAAATCAACTTACGTTCTAGTTAGAAAAAACGGAGAAATCTACTTTACAACCAATCAGAAAGCAGCTGAGTTAATCTTCCCGATTCTCCCCGAGTTTGGGGATGAAACACAGGATGCGGGGCGGGGATATTTTTACGACGATATGCAGAAGCTGGTAAAACAGGTTGATTTTACATTTCAAGATGGTAGCAGAGGAAGTATTTTCCTTGTAACAAAAATCAACAGTATCGTTTCAAAATCATTTCTATTAGATATGCTTATTGCAATTGTATTAATTCTTATTTTTACAAGTATTATGCTTACCAGATGGATTCAAAAAGGTGTATTTAAACCAATTGGAGAACTCAATATTGCGATGCAACAGATTGCAGAGGGGAACTTTGATTATGTGCTGACAGCTAAATGTGATGGAGAACTGGAAGATAATTATAAAAATTATGAAGAGATGAGACTCCGGTTAAAAGAATCAGCAGAAGAAAAAATCCAGAATGATAAAAAAAACAGAGAGTTGATTAGCAATATTTCACATGACTTAAAGACACCCATAACTGCAATTAAAGGATATGTGGAAGGAATCATGGATGGAGTAGCTGACACCCCTGAAAAAATGGAAAAATATATAAAAACTGTATATAATAAAGCCAATGACATGGATCGTCTTATTAATGAACTGACAATCTATTCGGGTATTGATTCCAATAGAATTCCTTATAATTTCCATAAAATAAATGTGGCTGATTATTTTGGTGATTGTATTGAAGATGTAGGATTAGATCTTGAATCAAAGAATATTATTTTAAATTATTCAAATTTTGTATCAAACGGCACTATGATTATTGCTGACCCTGAGCAGTTGAAAAGGGTAATCAATAACATTGTAGGAAATAGTATCAAATATATTGATAAGAAAAAGGGAATCATTGATATCAGAATATTGGATGAAGTTGATTCGATTCGAGTTGAGATTGAAGATAATGGGAAGGGAATATCACCAAAAGATCTTCCGAATATTTTTGAACGATTTTACCGTACAGATGCTTCCAGAAATTCTTCAAAAGGTGGAAGTGGAATTGGATTATCCATTGTGAAAAAGATTATTGAAGACCATGGTGGGTATATCTGGGCAACAAGTAAAGAAGAAGAAGGAACCTGTTTACACTTTGTGATAAGAAAATATAGAGAGGCTGATGCAAATGAGTAGAATATTAATTATTGAAGATGAAGAGGCAATCGCAGATTTAGAGAAAGATTATCTGGAACTAAGTGAGTTTGAAGTGGAAATTGAAAATACAGGAGATGGAGGATTGAACAGAGCTCTTGAAGGAGATTTTGATTTAGTCATTCTGGATCTAATGCTTCCAGGAATGGATGGATTCGAAGTTTGTAAAAAAATAAGAGAAGGAAAAAACATTCCAATCCTTATGGTTTCAGCAAAAAAAGATGATATTGATAAGATCAGAGGTCTTGGACTTGGAGCGGATGATTATATGACCAAGCCATTTAGCCCTTCTGAATTGGTGGCGAGAGTAAAAGCACACCTCACAAGATATGATAGACTTACAGGAACACACAACAAAGAGAATGATGTTGTTGAGATCAGAGGAATCAGAATTGATAAGACAGCAAGAAGAGTTTTTATCGATGGAGAAGAGAAAAACTTCACAACAAAAGAATTTGATTTATTAACATTTCTTGCTGAAAATCCAAATCATGTGTATACAAAAGACGAACTCTTCAGAGAAATCTGGGATATGGATTCCATTGGTGATATTGCAACAGTGACAGTACATATTAAAAAAATACGTGAGAAAATTGAATTCGACACGGCAAAACCTCAATATATTGAAACCATCTGGGGTGTTGGATATCGTTTTAAAGTCTGAGAAGTAAGAGACGATGAAAAGTGAAATCATTTTTGAAGATCAGGATATTTTTGTTATTTATAAGCCATCCGGCTTAGCAACCCAGACAAACCGGCTGGGAGATGTAGATGTAGTAAGTGAATTAAAAAATTATAGATTTCAAAAAGAAAAAACAAATAATGGACCGTATATTGGGTTGATTCACAGGCTTGATCAGCCAGTGGAAGGACTACTTGTTGTTGCAAAAAATCAAGCTGCAGCAAAAAAAATGAGTGAACAACTTGAAAAAAAGCAGCTTGATAAACATTATGTTGCCCTAGTCTATGGAAAACTTCCGCAGGAAGGGATTCTAGAAAACTGGTTGCTCCATGATAAAAAAATAAACAGTGCTATTGTTGTTTCAAAGGAAAATAAAGAAGGAAAGTATGCCAAACTTATTTTTCAGGCAATGAAAAAAGAAGAGATCAGTCTGGTTCAAATCCAATTGATTACTGGACGTCACCACCAAATCAGAGTCCAATTCGCACATAGGGGAAATCCTCTTTTAGGAGATTCAAAATATGGGACAAAGGAAAGTAATCAAAGTTCTAAAGAGCATCAAGTTAGAACAATTGCTCTTTGTGCTGACAAATTAGAGTTTGTACATCCGACAACAGGAGAAAAAATGTTATTTCAAATCCAGCCCAGGAATTTCTGATTTCACAGCAAAATGTGATATGAGTATTGGTAGCAGTACTAATTGGATTTGAAGGTTGACAAGAAGACACAATTTGAATACAATCGATGTTAGATAAGAAAAGCAAGTAAAAATATAAAATATGACGAAGATAAGGAATAGTACAGATAGTAGCCGGTGCAGAGAGAAAATCAGAAGGTGAAAGATTTTTGCGGAAACTATAGGGAACCTACCTTTGAGTTCTGTATGAAAATACAGCGCAGGCAGGCGTTATTTGCAGCTTGAGATGGGCATTTATTGCCAATTAGGGTGGTACCGCCGAAGCTTTCGGTCCCTTGGGGACAGAGGGCTTTTTTTGATTCATAATAATAAAATGAGTTAAAAAGAAAAGAAATAGTGTGAAGGATAAAGATTCTACACTGCATAGAAGAAAGGTATGATGATTAAAATGGGAAATGAAAAGAAATTAGTAGAGGCAATTACTTCAATGGAAGTAGATTTTGCACAGTGGTACACTGATGTAGTCAAGAAGGCAGAATTAATTACGTACTCGAGTGTAAAAGGTTGTATGATTATAAAACCAGCTGGCTATGCAATTTGGGAACTGATTCAACAGCAACTTGATTTTATGTTTAAGGAGACAGGGGTAGAGAACGTCTATATGCCAATGTTTATTCCAGAAAGTTTATTAAATAAAGAAAAAGATCATGTTGAGGGATTTGCACCAGAAGTAGCATGGGTTACACATGGGGGATTAAATCCTTTACAGGAAAGGCTTTGTGTACGACCTACTTCAGAAACCTTGTTCTGTGATTTTTATAAAAATGATATTCAATCCTATCGTGATCTACCAAAAGTATATAATCAATGGTGTAGTGTTGTAAGATGGGAAAAGGAAACGAGACCATTCCTGCGTTCCAGAGAATTTTTATGGCAAGAGGGACATACAGCTCATGCCACAGCAGAGGATGCCGAAGAAAGAACGATTCAGATGTTGAATGTGTATGCAGACTTTTGTGAGAACGTTCTGGCAATTCCTGTTATCAAAGGAAGAAAGACAGAAAAGGAAAAATTTGCTGGAGCAGAGGCGACCTATACCATTGAGGCATTGATGCATGATGGCAAGGCACTGCAATCTGGAACAAGTCACAATTTTGGGGATGGGTTTGCAAAGGCATTTGAAATACAATATACAGATAAAGATAACTCTTTAAAATATGTCCATCAGACTTCATGGGGAATGTCTACCAGAATTATTGGTGCAATTATTATGGTACATGGAGATGATTCTGGTCTTGTGCTCCCACCAAAGGTTGCTCCGGTCCAAATCATGATTATACCAATTCAGCAGAAAAAAGAAGGCGTTTTGGAGAAAGCATCAGAACTCAAGAGAAGATTAAGTTCATTCCGTGTCAAAATGGATGATACAGATAAAAGCCCTGGATGGAAGTTTTCTGAACAGGAAATGAGAGGAATTCCAATCAGGATTGAAATTGGACCGAAAGACATTGAGTTGAACAAATGTGTTATGGTGCGTCGGGATACAGGAGAAAAAATTGAGGTCTCCTTAGATCAGATTGAGGATAAAGCGACAGAGCTGTTAGCGCAAATTCAAAAAGATATGTTAGACAGAGCAAAAAAACATGTTGCAACACATACATATGATGCGGCAGACTATCTTGAATTTGAGAAAACAATTAACGAAAAGCCAGGATTTATTAAAGCACTTTGGTGTGGAGAACAATCTTGTGAAGAAGAAATAAAAGAGAAAACAGGTGCGACAAGCAGATGTATGCCTTTTGACCAAGGCTTAGTAAGTGGAAAATGCGTTTGTTGCGGCAAACCTGCGAAAAAAATGGTATACTGGGGCAGAGCATACTAAAAAAATGAAGCAGAAAGGCTCTGGATTTTAGAGCCTTTCTGTTTAAATAAAAAACCACAAAACACATGGATAGGAGATTGTATGAATATTTTAGTCATAAATTGCGGAAGTTCTTCTTTAAAATACCAATTAATCAATAGCGAAACCGAAGAGGTTCTGGCAAAGGGATTATGTGAAAGAATTGGAATTGATGGAAGCCTGCTGGTACATCAGGCAGGTTTGGGAGAAAAAATCAAAAAGTCTGTTACGATGCCAAATCATACCATTGCCATAAAAATAGTGATAGAAACATTAATTGACGCAGAACTTGGTGTTATTCATAGTCTTGATGAAATCGGTGCAGTTGGACATCGTATTGTTCATGGTGGAGAAAAGTTCTCGCATGCAACTATTTTAACAGACGATATTATCAGTGAAATAGAAAGTTGTAACGATTTAGCACCTTTGCATAACCCTGCAAATTTAATTGGAATCCGTTCCTGCCGAGAGATTATGCCAGAAGTAGTCATGGTGGGTGTTTTTGACACTGCGTTCCATCAGACCATGCCAAGAAAGGCATTTCTTTATGGGATTCCATACGATTATTACAAAAAATATAAAGTAAGAAGATACGGATTTCACGGAACAAGTCATGAGTTTGTTGCGAATCGAGCAGCTCAGATTTTGAAAAAAGAAATAGAAGAGCTTAAGATTATAGTCTGTCATCTTGGAAATGGTGCAAGTGTCTCAGCTGTTAAAAATGGTAAAAGTGTTGATACCAGCATGGGAATGACCCCACTTGAAGGACTCATTATGGGAACACGGTCAGGTGACATTGACCCAGCAATTATTGCCTATCTATGTGAAAAAGAGAAGAAGGATGTGCAGGAAATAACGGATATCTTAAACAAAGAGTCAGGGGTTCTAGGTCTATCAGAATTTTCAAGTGATTTTAGAGATCTTGCAGAGGAAAGTGCCAGAGGCAACGATCTGGCAACCGCAGCATTAGAAGCCTATTCCTATAGAGTTGGAAAGTATATTGGATCTTATGCAGCGGCAATGAATGGGGTTGATGTAATTGTTTTTACGGCCGGAGCAGGAGAAAACAATGCCGAAGTAAGGACCTTAATTGGCCAGTATATCGGATTTTTGGGAACCAATATCAATCCTATAAAAAATAAAATCAGGGGAGAAGAAACAATTCTTTCTGATGAAGGATCCAAGGTAGTTACGATGATAGTACCTACGAATGAAGAGCTTGCAATTGCAAGAGAAACAGTGCGCTTAGCAAAATAAGGAATGGAAAAAGAATGAAAATAATCCTGCCAGATAAAGTAAATCAAATTATTGATACCCTGATGAGAGCAGGGTATGAAGCTTTTGCAGTTGGTGGATGTATTAGAGACTCCATTTTAGGCAGGAATCCTGAAGATTGGGACATTACAACGTCAGCAAGCCCCGTTCAGGTGAAGGCACTATTTCATAGAACCGTAGATACAGGGATTCAACATGGAACGGTTACAGTCATGCTTGGAAAAGATGATTTTGAAGTTACGACCTATCGAATTGATGGTGAATATGAGAATTTCAGACATCCTAAAAATGTTATTTTTACAACAAATCTGATTGAGGACCTAAAAAGAAGAGATTTTACAATTAATGCCATGGCATATAACCATACAACAGGGCTTGTAGATGTTTTTCATGGTATGGAAGATTTACAAAAAGGGATGATTCGCTGCGTAGGGAATGCAAAAGAACGATTTGAAGAAGATGCACTACGAATGCTTCGCGCAATCCGGTTTTCAGCGCAATTAGGATACGAAATTGAAAAAGAGACAGAAGAGGCAATCCGCTCACAGGCAAAGGATTTGTCGAAAATAAGTGCAGAAAGAGTTCGGACAGAATTGCTCAAACTGATTCTTTCAGATCATCCTGAAAAGCTTATCAAGGCATATGAGACAGGAGTAACATCTGTTGTATTTCCTGAGTTTGACCAGATTATGGAAACGCCACAGAACAATGTACATCATAGATATCCGGTTGGAGAGCATACCATTTGTGCAATGAGACAGACAAAGGCGGATAAAATTCTAAGGCTCACTATGCTTTTCCATGACATTGGCAAACCAAGATGTCGGACGATAGATCAAATGGGAATTGATCATTTTTATAATCATGCTTCTGTTGGGTATGCAATTACAAGAGAGGTTATGAAAAGATTAAGATTTGATAATGAGACACTTGGCATAGTAAGCAGACTTGTAGCAAAGCATGCTATTAAAATTGAGGATTCCCAAGTCGGAGTCAGAAGAGCAATTTATGAAGTTGGAGAAGATATTTT
>CANRNK010000013.1 GCA_947631985.1 uncultured Lachnospiraceae bacterium
GGAACTGGCAGACGCACAGGACTTAAAATCCTGCGGGACTAATCTCCCGTACCGGTTCAATTCCGGTCGCCGGCATTTGTAATATCATAATACGTGGGCGTAGCTCAGCTGGATAGAGCGTTTGGCTACGGACCAAAAGGCCGGGGGTTCGAATCCTCTCGCCCACATGCAAGAGTCTTGTAATCAAGACTCTTTTTATAATTTCAAAAATAGAAAGGTGTGGACTTTATCATGCAATTGAAACGGGAAATAGAAGAAACACAGCATTTTCTTCCGACAAGCAGATATGCTTTTGTACAAGGTAACTTTTGGATGAGCTTCTGTATTATATTTAGTTTTGCTAGTGTCTACTTATTGTCAAAAGGATTTCAAAGTTCACAAATTGGGATTATAATTGCGATTGCAGGTGTGGTTTCAGCCATATTGCAACCTGCTGTTGCAGGAATTGCAGATAAATCTTACAAAATAACTGTGAGGAAATTAATTGAAGGATTTTCTATTGTTATGATACTCATGGCTGTTATTTTACTAATTCCGAATCTTCATTTTATTTTAATTGCGTTTGTATATGCGGCACTGGTTGCTGTTTTGCAAATCATCACTCCGTTGGTAAATGCTGTAGGTATGGAGTGCATCAATCATGGAATTCCAATCAATTTTGGCATTGCTAGAGGAATGGGATCAATTCTTTATGCTGCGATCTCCTATATTGCAGGGGCCCTAGTTTCGAAATTCAGCACGAATGTGATTCCAATCATGATTATTATCTTTTATTCTTTTCTTTTTTTCTCCATTTTGACTTTTCAATTTAAGGGAATGCAGAAGGGGATTGTAAAAGACCATTTTCAGGAGGAGAAGACTAAGAATGCCAAGACGATTGATTTTGTAAAAAACAATCAGAGATTCTTTTTACTCTTATTAGGAATCACAATTTGTTTTGCAAGTCATAATATATTAAATAACTATATCTATCAGATTGTAAAAAGTCATGGTGGTGGAAGTGCACAGATGGGAACTGCACTTTCAATTGCGGCTGCAGTGGAGCTTCCAACGATGTTGTTATTCTCTGTTATTATTTCCAGAGTAAAGAGCTCAAAACTGATTATAATTGCGGCTTTTTTCTTTGCTATAAAATCCCTCCTTACTTTACTTGCAGGGAATATGACAGCGATTTATCTGACACAATTGTCACAGGCACTTGGTTTTGCACTATTTGTTCCAGCCTCGGTTTATTATGTAAATCATGTAATAAAAGAAAAGGACAGAGTGAAAGGGCAGGCATTTATGACGGTAACCAATACAGTAGGAAGTATAGCTGGAAGCCTGATTGGAGGAGTTTTAATAGATCGTGCAGGTGTGAGTGTTATGTTACTTGTTTCAACCGTAATTGCAGGGATTGGAGCGGTGATTGTAGTGTTTGGTGTAGACCACAATAAATAAAGTCCTGGTGCAGTTTAGTTTAAACTGCACCAGGACTTTTTTCTTTCATAGACTGTTTCTTTCAGGAAATAATTAACCCATTACAACTGTTACAAAGTATTCCTTTTTATTTTCAGTATAAGGAATGATATTTCCTTCGATCTTTTCGTGATCAACCGTCATTTCTAGAATTCCTTTTTCAACATTGTTTGGATTTTTTACAGTGATGTGATAATCAGCACCTCTATATTTACGAGTGATTGTAAAGTCTCCAAAGCCATCTGGTAAACAAGGATTGATGCTTAATCCATAATGTGTAGGATAAACACCAAGAATATATTGCGAGATATTTACAAAAGTCCATGCGGCCGTTCCTGTCAGCCAACTATTCTTTGCTTCACCATGAAACTTTGCATCAGCTCCCGCGATCATCTGGGAATATACATAAGGTTCAGTTCTGTGAACTTCACTGATGTCTTCCAGGTAGGAAGGGCATGTCTTGCGATAAATCTCAAAAGCACGGTTTCCTCGACCAATAACAGTTTCTGCAATAGAAACCCAGGGATTATTATGACAAAAGATACCAGCATTTTCTTTGTAGCCAGGTGGATAAGAACTCACTTCACCAAGTTCCAAGTGATACCTTGTATAAGCAGGTTGTAAAAGCATAATTCCATAGCGGGTATCTAACTTTTCTTTCACAGAATCGAGCGCTTTTTTTGCCAGACCCTCTTTTACACCGACACCTGCAAGAGCACAGAAACCTTGAGACTCAATAAAAATCTGTCCTTCTTTGCAGTCTTTAGAGCCAATTTTGTTGCTGTATGCATCGTAGGCACGAAGGAACCATTCTCCATCCCATCCATCTTTTAAAATGGCTTCATTCATAACTTCAACTTCTTTTAAAGCATAGGCTGCTTCGTCAGAGTTGCCAAGTAATTCGCAGAGCTCAGCGTATTCTTTTCCATATTTTATAAACATACCTGCAATAAAGACAGATTCTGCAACAGGACCTTCACTTGGTCCAAATGTCTGAAAGGATTCACCAGGATGTTTGGAAAAACAGTTCAGATTAAGGCAATCATTCCAGTCAGCACGGCCAATCAATGGTAGTAGATGCGGACCTTTATGATTCACAATATAATCAAAAGAACGTTTCAAGTGTTCCATCAGTGGCTTTGCTTTTGAATCATCATTATCAAACGGTACAATTTCGTCCAGAATAGAGAAATCGCCAGTCTCGCGGATATAGGCTGATGTTCCAGCAATTAACCATAACGGATCGTCATTGAATCCGCTTCCGATATCTGAGTTCCCTTTTTTGGTAAGAGGCTGATATTGATGATAGGCGCTTCCATCTTCAAACTGTGTTGAAGCAATATCCAGAATTCTTTCTCTTGCACGGTCAGGAATCAAATGCACAAATCCAAGCAGATCCTGACAGGAATCACGAAATCCCATTCCACGTCCAATACCCGATTCGTAATAGGAAGCTGATCTTGACATATTAAAGGTGACCATACACTGATACTGATTCCAGGTATTAACCATGCGATTGACATGTTCATCAGAAGACTCAACTGTATACTTAGATAAAAGTCCGTTCCAATACTCCCTTAAGGCGGCAAAAGAAAGATCTACATCTTCTTCTGTCTGGTATTTTTGAAGCATTTTTATAGCAGGAAGTTTATTGATTGTTCCTGGAGATTCCCATTTTTCTGATTGTTCATTTTCAAGGTATCCAAGAACAAATACAAAAGTTTTTGATTCGCCCGGTTCCAAGGTAAGATTAAGTTGATGTGAAGCAATAGGAGACCATCCACTTGCCATGGAATTTGTGCAACTTCCATTTTTTACAACATCTGGTGAGTCAGGCCCATTGTATGCACCAAGAAAAGCATCCCGGCTTGTATCATAGCCATCAATTTCAGCGTTCACAGAGTAAACAGCATAATGATTTCGTCTTTCTCTATATTCTGTTTTATGGTAGATAGCTGAACCAATCACTTCTACTTCACCAATACTTAAGTTTCTTTGGAAATTCTTCATATCATCATCTGCATTCCATAAACACCATTCAACATAGGAGAATAAGGAAAAATCTTTGGTTTTAGAAGAATCATTTTTTAAAGTAACTTTTGTTACTTCACAATTGTCATCCATTGGAACAAAGGTTAGAATAGTAGCATTGAGTCCCGCTTTTGATGAAGTAAAACGGCTATAACCAATTCCGTGTCTACACTCATAAGAATCAAGTTCAGTTCTTACGGGTTGCCATCCGGGATTCCAAATTGAGTCGTTTTCTTTTATATAGAAGTATTTACCATTGTTGTCGAATGGAACATTATTATATCGATAGCGTGTCAGACGTAGAAGCTTTGCGTCTTTGTAGAAAGAATAGCCTCCACAAGTGTTAGAAATCAGGGAAAAGAAATCATTACAACCTAAGTAGTTTATCCAAGGTAATGGAGTTTTAGGGGTGGTGATTACGTATTCCTGATTGGCGTCATCAAAATAACCAAATTTCATTTTTTATCTCCTTGTTCTTTTGAAAATTATTAGAATAAAATCACATCTTGAAACGGCCTTTGCGTAACAGAGGCCTGCGAAAATAGAAAACGTTTAAGTGAAATTGCGAAACGGTACTTACGCAGTTTATTATATAGAAGAAACACATTAAAATCAATACATATTAAAGGAAATGTTGTTATTTTTATAGCTTAAATTTCAGATGGGAGAATGACCATAAAGGAAAATTGAAAAGTTTTGGAGCAAAAGTAAGAAGAAAATTATTCATAACTACATAAAAAACCTGATTTAATCGGAGTATAATGTAAAATACCAACAAAAAAATATTTCTCTGCACCTTGAAACTTATTAAAAAATATAATATAATGTAAACGCAAACGTTTAAGTTTTGCTATATTTATGAACATCTCTGGAACTTACCAGCCAGCGAGAGGAGAAAAAATGGTTTCAATGAAAGACATATCGATTATCTGCGGGGTATCGATTGCAACGGTCAGTAAAGCACTAAATGGGCACAAAGATATTGGAGAAGATACGCGTGCACTTATAAAGAAAACAGCGAAGGAAATGGGCTATTTTCCAAATTCATCAGCGAGGGCCCTTAAGACAAATAAGTCATATAATTTAGGAGTTTTGTTTGTTGATGAATCAAGGAGTGGTCTTACACATGATCATTTTGCGAATGTTCTTGATAGTTTTAAGGTAACAGCTGAGGGAAAGGGTTACGATATCACCTTCTTAAATTCTAACAAAAAAAGAAAGGACAGAATGTCCTATCTTGAGCATAGCATGTATAGAGGGTTTGATGGTGTCGTAATTGCCTGTATTGATTTCTATGATCCCGAAGTGATTGATCTTGTAAATAGTAAGATTCCAGTGGTTACATTAGACCATATGTTTAACAATAGAATTGCAATTGTTTCTAACCATATTAAGGGGATGAGTGATCTTGTAAACTATATTTATCGCAATGGTCATCGTAGAATTGCCTACATTCATGGTGCAGATTCTTCGGTTACAAGAAGCCGTCTCGCAAGTTTTTATAAGACAGCCGAGGAACTTGGACTTACAATTCCGGATGAATACATGAAGGAAATCGTTTATCGTGATACAGTCAAAGCAGGCATTATGACAGAAGAATTATTGGGACTTAAAGAACCACCAACCTGCATTATCTATGCCGATGACTTTTCAGCTTTAGGTGGTATGAATGTGATTAAAAGTCATGGACTCAGTATTCCAGATGATATTTCGATTGCAGGTTATGATGGAATCAACATCTCGACTGTTTTAGAGCCGCAATTAACCACAATACGCCAGAATACAAAATTATTGGGAAAAATCGCAGCAGAAAAGTTGATCAGCATCATTGAAAAGCCAAGGACGACAATTGTTGAGCCTATTTTAATAGAAGGAACTTTGATGGAAGGAAAATCTGTGAAGGCTATCTAAAAACAAAATAAATCAAATCTTAAAAGATACTTAAATCGATATAGAATCACTTGGAATCCTGAAACGCTTGCTGTAATATTGACTTCAGAGTTTATTAAGAGAAGAATTTATGAAGCGATAAGGTGGAGCAGATGAATAGAACTGAATTTATCGATAAAATGAGAGCGGCACTGACAGGAAATGTGAATCACAACAAGATAGAAGAGAATATAAGGTTTTATCATGATTACATTGATATGGAAGTGAAAAAAGGACGTGATGAGCAGGAAGTGGTTTCGGGGATGGGTGATCCGAGACTGATTGCGAAGACGATCATTGAAGCAAACAAAGCTGCGGGAGATGGGTCGGCTGAAGAAAATACAATTTATGATGAATATGAGAACACTGAACGTCAGAATAGAAATCATAAAAGTCAATTTTCCGGACTATCAAAAGTATTTACTGTTTTAGCAGTGATTGCTGGGATATTTCTCGTGATTAGCTTATTTACCACGGTAATTTCTTTTTTATCACCAATTCTGATTCCTGTGATTTTGTTTTATCTTATCTATAGGATGATACAGAGAATACAAGGGTAACGTAAAGATCTGGACATGAAAACAGATCATCTACGATGATCTGTTTTCGAGGGGAGTATAATAACTTATAAATAAGGGATGTAAAGAGACGATTTGTCTTCTTTACATCCCTTATTATACTGTATTGAGAAAGAAAAAGCCATCTACGAATTCAACAAAAATAGTACTAAAGTCCTAGTGCGAATTTAGCTATATTGAATAATAAAAGAAAAAATAAGGGGAAATAACGGTGCATATTGTTATATATTTGACAAACTGGAAAAAGATTGTTTGCGTGCAGTATGGAAAATGATTGACAGTAGAAAGGGTGAAAGATAATATAAGGGTATGAGAAAATATGAATTGATAGCGCCATGCCATTTTGGTGTGGAGAGCGTACTGAAAAACGAAATAATAGACCTTGGCTATGACGTGACTCAAGTTGAAGATGGAAGAATCACTTTTTTGGGAGATGAAGAGGCAGTTGCCAGGGCGAATATTGGATTAAGAACCGCAGAAAGAATTCTGATTAAGATTGGAAGTTTTCAGGCGACTACTTATGATGAGCTTTTTGAAGCAACAAAACTGCTTCCGTGGGAAGACTATATCACGGAGGATGGGAAGTTCTGGGTGGCAAAAGCTGCGAGCGTTAAGAGTAAACTGTTTAGTCCGTCGGATATTCAGTCTATTATGAAAAAAGCGATGGTTGAACGGTTGAAGTTAAAATATCATGTTGAATGGTTTGAAGAAAGTGGGAGCAGTTTTCCGGTCAGAGTATTCATTATGAAAGATCTGGTAACAGTAGGGCTTGACACGACAGGTGAATCATTGCATAAAAGGGGATATCGAAAGTTAACCGCGAAAGCTCCGATTGCGGAAAATCTGGCGGCGTCCTTAATCATGCTTACCCCTTGGAACAAGTCGAGAATTTTGGTGGATCCGTTTTGCGGAAGTGGAACATTTCCGATAGAAGCGGCTATGATTGCAGCAAACATTGCACCGGGAATCAATCGAAGTTTTACGGCAGGACAGTGGGAGCACATTGTTGAAAAGAACTTATGGAAAGACAGTTATAGTGAGGCTAAGGAAGAAATTGACACGAATATTGAAGTAGATATTCAAGGGTATGATATTGATGAGTATATGGTAAAAATTTCCAGGGAGAATGCTAAACTGGCAGGAGTTGATCATTTGATTCATTTTCAACAACGCCCTTTGGAGCAGTTGAGCCATCCAAAAAAATATGGATTTATCATTACAAATCCACCTTATGGAGAACGGCTTGAAGAAGAAGAGAATCTTCCGGCTCTTTATGGGATGTTAGGTGAACGTTATCGCGCACTTGATGCCTGGTCTCTCTACTTGATTTCTTCCTATGAAAGAACGGAAGAAATGATAGGCCGTAAGGCAGATAAAAACAGAAAATTGTATAATGGAATGCTGAAAACATACTTTTATCAATTCCTTGGTCCAAAACCGCCGAGGAGAAACGGATAAGTTTGGAGATATAATTGGATGCAGGATAGTTTAATGAAAAAAGCGGCAGTTTATGGGGCGCTTTTTTTTCTGGTAGCAATGGTTTCGATGTTCTCTATTATAATTAGAACAAACAAATCTGTCCCGGATTATGACGAGTCGGTCGAAAATGAAATAGAAGCAGAAACTGATCTGAAGGATAAGCGCATGAGCGTTTTGATTCCTGAGAGGAACGACCAAGAGAATCAATACTTTTGTGTTCCCATCGCAATCAATGTAGATGACGAAGGGTTTCTTGTTTCAAATAATTATCTGGAGAAGCATGTGACAATTGAAATAGAAGGAATGGAAGCGGACTTCTATAAAAACAATGATTTATATGGAAATAGCACTTCAGTTAAAAAAGTTACCATGCAATATGAAAGTGGCAATACCGTACTGGATTTATGGCTGAATGATTACTATGAGTGTGATGTTTTTTTGAAAAATAGTAATCTCTATCTGGAGTTTCTAAAACCAAAAGAGAAGTTTGAAGAAATCATCGTGATAGAGATAAGTCAGATAGAAGAAAAAGAGGAGCTTTCCTTTTTAATATCGGAAAAATTAAAAGAACAATTTGTTATGAGAAAAACACATGTTTATTATAGTGACATGATTACGGAAGAAGTTGAAAATAAAAAATTAATCACTTTTGCTAACGAAATTGGGTGTGACCTTTTTCTATCGATCCGGACCGAAAAAGTAGAGGGAGAAATAAATAGAGGAATAAAGTGTCTGTATAATCCGACTTATTTCATTCCTTTTTTGGGAAACCAGGAGTTAGCTGATTTATTATTGAGAAATATAACGAAAAATACACTTGAAAATGCGAATGGACTAAAGAAAGTACAGAATGAAGATGCTTCACTGAGTTTTGCCCAATGCCCTGCGTCGGCTATTGTAATAGAATATGCATCGCAGAAACAGCTAGAAGAAATGAAAGCATCTGACGAGTGGCTTAATCAGATGGCGAAGGGGATTGCAACGGCAGTAGAAGAAGCTTTTAAGACAGAGGAAACAAAATGAAAAACAGAATTTTATTTGCAACTGGAAATCATGGAAAAATGAAAGAAATCAAAATGATTTTTTCGGATATGGATGTTGAACTTCTTTCACTTGAAGATGCGGGAATTGAAATAGATATAGAAGAAAATGGAGCAAGTTTTGAAGAAAATGCCATATTGAAGGCAAAAGCGATTGCGGCGATCAGGAATGAAGTCGTTCTGGCAGATGATTCGGGGTTGGTGATAGACGCACTGAATGGAGAACCGGGTATTTTTTCGGCTAGATATATGGGGGAAAATACTTCATATCATATAAAGAATAATAATTTGATGCAAAGATTAGATGAAAAGAATGAAAAGGATAGAACAGCGCATTTTGTTTGCGCAATTGCAGCCGTATTTCCGAATGGAGAGGTTGCTGTGACAAGAGGAAGCATGGACGGAGTCATAGCGCGTGAAGAAGCAGGTGAGAATGGATTTGGATATGATCCCATATTCTATTTGCCTGAGTATAACTGTACGGCAGCGCAGCTGAGTGCGGATCAAAAGAACAGGATAAGTCACAGAGGGAAAGCGCTAATTGAAATGAAAAAAGTGTTAGTCGAAAAATTAATTTGACGAGCCAGAGGGATTGCTATGAAAGTATTGATTGTGAGTGACACACATCGTAGGATGGAAAATTTTTTCAAAGTTACTGATCTGGAAGCACCACTTGATCTGATTATTCACTGTGGGGACGCTGAGGGAAGTGAAAATATGATTTATGCTGACGTACAGTGCCAGGTGGAAATAATTTTGGGAAACAATGATTTTTTCTCGGATCTTCCAAGAGAGAGAGAGTTTCATCTTGGAGGATATAAAATATGGCTTACTCATGGACATAATTATTATGTCTCAACGGGTGGCCAGGTGATTAAGGAAGAGGCGAAGAGCAAGGGGGTGGATATTGTCATGTATGGACATACTCACAGACCCCTGATAGAGATAGAAGGAGAAGTCATTGCACTAAACCCAGGCAGCCTCACTTTTCCAAGACAGGAAGGGAAGAGACCTTCCTATATTATTATGGAAATAAATGAGGATGGAAAAGCAACTTTTCAGATACGGTATTTGTAAATAGGAGGAGACTTAGATGGTGCCTACCCTATTATGAACGGGATGAAAAATGATGTAAAAAAGTTTGAAGAAAAGTGTTGACATCTGATTTTAGCTGTAATATAATATGTCTTGCACTGCTACGAAACAAGTAAGTTTTGGATAGCAACGGGGTGTGGCTCAGCTTGGCTAGAGCGCCTGGTTTGGGACCAGGAGGTCGCAGGTTCGAATCCTGTCACCCCGATTTGATTTTGAATAAGTTATTTGATATGCGGGTGTAGTTCAATGGTAGAACACTAGCCTTCCAAGCTAGATACGTGGGTTCGATTCCCATCACCCGCTTATGTGTTCGTAGCTCAGCTGGATAGAGCAACGCCCTTCTAAGGCGTGGGTCGGGGGTTCGAATCCCTTCGAGCACACTTCCTTGTAAAAAGGAAACAGCCTTATCGGCATATACTTATGGTGGGTATAGCGTAGTTGGTCATCGCGCCAGATTGTGGTTCTGGAGGTCCAGGGTTCGAACCCCTGTATCCACCCTTTTATTCTGATATGTATTTAATGGGCTGTCGCCAAGCGGTAAGGCACAGGACTTTGACTCCTGCATTCGCAAGTTCAAATCTTGCCAGCCCAGTTTTGTACGGGATATTAGCTCAGTTGGTAGAGCACTTGACTTTTAATCAAGTTGTCCGGGGTTCGAATCCCCGATGTCTCACTTATAGTAAACCAGTAAACAAGTGGAATTGTCCACATGTCTGCTGGTTTTTTTGTTTCCATTAAATTAAACGGTTACATTCGAAAACGATACCAAACGCCTGAAAAAGGGGAATATTCGATAAAAAAGACAGCGTAAAGTTAAGTATACGTTAAAGTAAAATAAACGGAATAAATCAAAAAGTATCATAAAAAAGTGCGCAATCCGTTAAATTGGTACTTATTACCAAAAACAAACTAATAAAATTTAACAATAAATCAAAAAAAGACTTGCTATATATGTAAAATGTGTTATATAATGAACTTGCGAAAACGTTTAAGGTACTAACTAAGCAATAAGCAATAAGTAGTTACCTAAAATCATTTTAATTCTAGAGGAGGATTACAAAGTGAAAAAGAAATTAGTAAGTATGTTATTATGCACTACCATGGTTGCTACACTTCTGGTTGGTTGTGGAAGTAAGACAGAAGAAGCAGCACCAGCAGCAGAAGCAACAGAAGAAGCAGCGCCAGCTGAAGAAGCAGCATCAGCTGAAGAAGCAGAAGCTGCAGGATATGAAGGCGAAATAAGCATTATGCATTTCTCAACTTCTGAAGAGTCAGAAGGAAATGGTGGTTCTGATGGATTCCGTACCATGATTGCTGAATGGAAAAATGAAAACAAAACAGTTGACTTAAAAGAAAATGTTTTGGCAAATGACGAATACAAGACACAGATTGCAACTTTAGCTGCAGCTGGTGATCTTCCGGACGTATTTTTACTTCAGGGTATGAATACAAAAGCATGGGCAGAGCAGGGACTTGTAATGGATATGTCAGACGCAATCAAAAACTCACCTTATGCAGCTGATTACAAAGAAGGATTCTTTACTCCTTTTAAAGATGCAGATGGTAAGATTTATGCACTTCCAGCATTAACAGGTGGAACTTGTACAGCTGTTGTTTATGACAAGCAAATGTGGAAAGATGCAGGATATGAAACATTCCCAACAACATGGGATGACGTTCTTGCAGCAAAAGAAAAATTTGCAGCAGATAGCATTGACACAATTGCATTTGGCAATGGTGGAAAATGGCAGGCAAACTCTTGCTATATGTCAACTCTAGGTAACTTATATACAGGAAAAGAATGGTTTGAGTCTATTATCAACAAGGGTGGAGCAAAATTTACAGATGAAGCTTTTGTAAATGCTCTTACTTTCTCACAGGAAGCTTTTGCTTCAGGCGTATTCAATGCAGATTTCAATGCAATTACTAACGAAGATGCTCGTGAATACTACATTGCAGGCGATGCAGCAGCATTCATCGGCGGTAACTGGGATGTTTCTTACATAATGGCAACTTTACTTGCAGATGACGAAGAAAAATACAACAATATCGGATTTGCGACACTTCCTAATCCAGCAGATGCTACAGCTGCAACAAACAGCCAAAATATCGGTATGGGATATGGTGTTGCAATTAATTCTAAAGTCGCAGAAGATCCAGCTAAGTTAGCAGCAGCTATTAATCTTGCTTACAAACTTACCGGTGCTGATTTCTCTAACTTCGTTGCAGAAAACTATGCATTAAGTGGACTTACAGCAGTTGCAGATGTAGATTTAAGTGCTTTTGACCAGATCACACAGGATTTCTACAATTTCTCTTATGTTGATACAAACCCATGTGAAATTTATGATTCTTATGTAAATGGAGCGGTTTGGGATGTCTTTAACACAGGACTTCAGAACATGTTAAATGGGGATGAAGAACCAGCTAAACTTGCAGCAGATACACAAGCTGCATATGAAGCAAATTACTAAGAAATAGTATACCGACTAGTATACATACAACTGAAATAGTGATACACTTAATTAGGTCTCGTCCAATGAGTGGGACGAGACCTAATTATTGTAAATTCTGCATTCTTTAGAGGAGGCTGCGTATTATATGCTGAAATCAATCAAACCTAAGGGAAGAACAATCTTTCTTTACCTTTGCATACCAGTTATATGGTATGTGTTTTCTGTATTTATCCCGCTGATTACGGCGATGTTCTATAGTTTGTTTGAGTGGAAGGGTGGCCCCAACAAATCGTTTATTGGGATAACCAATTATGTTGCTTTAATAAAAGATTCTGTTTTCTGGATATCATTTAGTCATAATATTTATTTGGTTTTATTATGTATTGTTGGGCAGGTCGGAATTGCATTTGTGTTTGTTTTAATGATTAATTCAAGATTAGTGAAGCTGAAAGGAATTCATCGGACGTTTGGATTTTTCCCAAGTACAGTATCTGCTGTTTCTATTGGATTTATCTGGATGATGATTTATGACTATAAAAGAGGTATTTTAAATTGGTTTTTAACAATAACGGGAAATTCAGAAAGTGTAAAAGTATGGTTGAATGAGCCGTCGCTTGTAATGCTTTTGGTGTCAATCCCCCTGGTGTGGCAGTTTATAGGATATTATATGGTGATTCTGTTATCGGCAATTTCGTCAGTTGACAATGAGATATTCGAAGTGGCTGAACTCGATGGGGCAAATGCATTTCAGAGAGCGATTTATATTGTATTACCACTAATCAAGAATACGATTCTTGTATGTATCACGCTTTGTGTTGCGGGTAATATGAAAGCATTCGATCATATCTATACGATGACCGAAGGTGGACCTGGAACCTCGTCTATGGTAATGGCTATGTATGGATATAAAATTTCTTTTGCACAAATGAATATGGGTTATGGTAGTGCTATTTCTGTGGGAATTTTTGTGTTGAGTCTTCTTGTTATTGGTGGAATGCAGAAGTTTCTCAATATCTTGATGAAAGATAAGGGGGTAGCATAATGGCAGATTTGACATTAACAAAAGTGAAAAGTATAAAATCTCCAGCGGAGAAATTAAAAATTGGTTCATTAACTATTTTTTTAAATTCAGTTTTACTTTTATTTTCTCTTAGTTGTATCTTCCCGCTTGTATGGATGTTCTATTCCTCTCTTAAGGTAAAAAGAGTATTCAATGCAGATATTATGGGGCTTCCAAAAGACCCTACGATATCTAATTATGTAAAGGTTATTACCAATCCTGATTATCATATTGGTGAATCAATGCTTAATAGTGTTAGAACGACTGCACTTTCATTGTTTTTCATCGTATTATTTGGATTTATTGTAGGTTACATTCTTGCCAGATTAAAATTCAAGGGAAACCGAATTCTCTATGTTATGTTTTTGATGGGTATGCTGATACCGGTACATTCTCTTCTTGTACCAATTTACGTGGTATTCAACACTGCAGGACTTGGAAATCAATGGTTCACACTGATTATTCCGTATGTAGCGTTTGGATTGCCAATCTCGGTATTCTTAGTGGAAGGGTTTATTAAGGCGATTCCAATAGAACTTGAGGAAGCCGCAGCAATTGATGGAAGTTCTTTTACAAGAACACTATTCAATATTATTTTTCCGGTTACAAAACCGATTTTGGTGACGATTGCAATTATACAGACATTTTCCTGTTGGAATGAATTTTCTTTTGCGCTCGTATTGATTAAAAATGTTTCACTTCAGACAGTTCCACTGGCGATGACGATGTTTAAAGGACAGTTTGCATCAGATTACCCTAAGATTATGTCTGCTATGTTAACGACGATGGCACCTATCGTTGTACTGTATTTTGTATTCAGCAAGCAGATTATTAAGGGTATGGTAGCTGGAGCAGTCAAGGGGTAAGAGGGCATAATAAAGGAATAATATTTGTATATTGGAATGTAAAAAATAGGATTAAAATAATTTACGAGAAAGCGCAGTTCAATTTGAACTGCGCTTTCTCTTTTCATTTATAGAAAGAAATGGTATGATACTGTTTCAAAATAGAAGAATTAGAGGAAAGAATCCCAAACCATATAACTAGGGAATAGAAAGGATAATAACAAAATGCAGATTCAGGAAAATAAAATGGGAGTCATGCCTGTCAATAAGTTATTAATTACAATGTCATTACCGATGATGATATCAATGATTGTACAGGCGCTTTATAACATAGTTGATAGTATCTTCGTGTCACAGGTTAGCGAGGCAGCATTAACCGCAGTTTCACTTGCGTTTCCATTACAGATTTTATCGATTGCGGTAGGTGCTGGAACTGGAGTTGGAATTAATGCGATTTTATCCAGATCACTAGGAGAAAAAGATTTTGAAAAAGCAAATAAAGTTGCGTCAAATGGAGTTTTTTTAACAGTAATGAGTTACCTTGCATTTGTACTGATTGGTATTTTCGCTGTCAAACCTTTTTTTATGGTACAGACCAATCAGGAGGACATTCTAACTGCAGGAATTTCCTATTTATCGATTTGTCTTATTTTCTCTATTGGTATCTTTACACAGATGACGTTTGAGAGATTGCTACAGTCAACCGGAAAAACATTTTATACAATGATTACACAGGGAACTGGTGCAATTATTAATATTATTCTTGATCCAATCTTGATATTTGGATGGTTCGGATTGCCGGCAATGGGAGCCACAGGCGCTGCACTTGCAACGGTAATTGGGCAGGTGATTGCTGCAATACTCGCAATTATCCTGAACCACAGAGTGAATCATGAAGTAAAATTAATCTTTCGTGGGTTTAGACCAGATGGTAAAATTATAAAAAGCATCTACAGTGTAGGAATCCCCTCTATTATAATGCAGGCAATTGGTTCAATTATGACGTATGGAATGAATCAGATTCTGATTCAGTTTACCTCTACTGCGACTGCAGTATTTGGCGTTTATTTTAAACTGCAAAGCTTTATCCTAATGCCAATATTTGGACTGAACAATGGCATGATTCCAATTGTTGCATACAATTACGGTGCGGCAGATAAAGAAAGAGTTTTAAAAACGATACGCTTCAGTGTTTTTTATGCGGTTGCAATTATGTTGATCGGCCTTTCGGTCTTTCAGATTTTCCCAACACAGCTCCTGATGATGTTTAATGCATCCCCCAGCATGCTTGAAATTGGAGTACCTGCACTTCGAATTATAAGTTTGAGTTTTTTGTTTGCGGGATATTGTATCATGATTTCATCTGTATTTCAGGCACTTGGGAATGGAATCTATAGTATGGTTGTATCGATTGCCAGACAGTTGGTTGTATTGCTTCCCGCCGCTTATTTTCTATCAAAAACTGGAGAACTAAGCTTAGTGTGGTGGGCATTTCCGGCATCAGAAATCATGTCGTTAATTCTATGTACAGTTTTTTTATACAAAACTTATCACGATGTGATTGCTAAATTATGATACAGGATAATCTGACTGGGCGCGAAAACGCTTAATTGTAATATTGGGGTAGAGTAATCTGATTTGGCTCGAAAATAGACTGAAAAAAATCTTTTTTAGGGTTGACAATTTTGGCTTCTGTGGGGTATAATTTCATTCGTGACTTAACGAAAACAGAATGCGGATGTGGCGGAACTGGCAGACGCGCTAGACTTAGGATCTAGTGGGAGACCGTGCAGGTTCAATTCCTGTCATCCGCATTACACTCTGAGAGCTCCAATGGAGGAGCTTCAGAGTTTTTTATTTTTATAACAGAATTTTTCTGAAAATTCACACAATAGTATGTTGCGTATTTTGTGCAATATGTCATATAAGTATATTGGTAAATTAATATTTATTGACATAGCATACAAGTGATTATAAAATGTATAGTGTATTTGCAATATTTGCTTTGGAAGAATAATGGGGGTGGATGGTTATGGCCGTTTACCCCCATTTAGTTTATTACACTAACGTTATGATGCATTAATGTAAAAGCATAAAATACAAAAAAGAAATGATGAAATAGATAGAAAGGAAAAGTGTGAGCAAATCTTACACAGGTGAAAAGATTGAAAAGATATGTAATCAAGCGTATCGTACTCGCAATTGTAACTGTGTTTATCATTAGTGCAATTACATTCTTTGCAATGAATGCAATTCCGGGTGGCCCGTTTAATTCTGAAAAAGCGCCGAGCCCAGAGGTAAAAGCGGTATTATTAGAGAGGTTTAACCTGGACAAACCAGTAATCCAGCAATTTGGTATTTATCTGGTCAATGTTATAAAGGGAGACTTTGGAGTTTCTTTAAAAACAGGTCGTGATATTACGAAAACGATTGTTGAGTCGTTTGTGATTTCGGCAAAAATTGGGGGAATCGCTGTTGTTGTAGCGCTTTTCTTTGGATTGGTGCTTGGAAGTTGCGCAGCTCTGATGAGAAATAAACTGCCGGACAGGCTGATTGTTTTTGTTTCAACTTTATTTACAGCAGTTCCAAGTTTTGTGCTTGCGACCTTACTTTTACTTGTTTTTTCTATAAAGCTTGGATGGGTACAGGTTTGGAGTGCAACAGATACAAACTATATACTTCCGGTTATTTCGCTGGCTATGTATCCGATGGCATATATCACTAGGTTAACCAAGACTAGCATGCTAGATGCCTTATCACAGGATTATGTCCGTACAGCAAAGGCAAAAGGTGTTACACCGTGGAAAGTTATCTTTAAGCATGCGCTTAGGAATGCTCTGATACCAGTTATTACTTATGTAGGTCCAATGACGGCTTATATCCTGACAGGAAGCCTTGTCGTAGAAAGCGTATTTACAATTGGTGGACTTGGTTCAAAGTTTGTTACAAGTATTACGAACAGGGATTACCCAATGATTATGGCAACTACAATATTCTTGGCAACACTGATGGTAATAATGAACCTGCTCAGTGATATTATTTACAAAGTGGTCGATCCACGTATCAACTTTGACTAAAGGAGGAAAATGTCTTGCAGAACGAAAAAGCAGAATTTAAGAAAAATATATTGAGTTCGCAGATAGATCTATCTAAATTTGAGCTAGCGACAGAAGAAGAAAAAAAACAGCAGGATGTCATGAGTGAATCAACAACTTTTTTAAGAGATGGTATAAAAAAGCTGATGAAAAATCCCCTGGCAGTAGGAAGCCTGATTGTCATTATTTTAGTTTTGTTATTAATTGTAATTGCACCTATGGTAGTGCCTTATGAATATTCTGAAATTATTAAAGTAAATGGAAGCAGAGACAGAGGTGCAAAAAATCTTGCACCATTTCAATATTCCGAAAAGGAACTTGAGTTTATAGCACAGGGTGGAGAGATATTCCCACATATTATGGGTACCGATGCAATGAGTCGTGACTATTTTATTCGTGTTGTCTACGGAACACGGGTCTCCCTATTGGTTGGATTATTTGCAAGTGCGATTGTACTTGTGATTGGTATGTTCTATGGAAGTGTCTCTGGTTATGCGGGAGGTAGAGCTGATCTAATTATGATGCGAATTGTAGACATCATTTATTCACTCCCAGACATGTTGATTATTATTTTGTTATCAGTTGTATTGGATCAGGTGCTCAGTGGAAACAAAAGTATTATAATTGCCAAGCTTGGAACCAACATGGTATCTATCTTTATCGTGTTTGGATTGCTCTATTGGGTTGGAATGGCCAGATTGGTCAGAGGTCAGATTTTATCGATTAAAGAGAATGAATACGTTCTGGCAGCAAAAGCAATCGGAGCGAAACCTGGTAGAATTCTTACCAAACATATTTTACCGAATTGTCTCAGTGTTATTATTATTTCAACGGCACTTCAGATTCCTTCGGCAATTTTTACGGAGAGCTTTCTAAGCTTTGTTGGACTTGGAGTTCAGGCACCAATGCCTTCTCTGGGGAGTCTTGCAAATGCAGCAAGGGAAGGACTTCAAAGCTATCCTTTCAAGCTGATCTTTCCGGCAACGATGATTTGTCTTATCGTACTTTCCTTTAATTTGCTTGGGGATGGTCTACGTGATGCATTCGATCCCAAATTAAGGAGGTAGCAAAGTGAGTGAATGTTTATTAGAAGTAAAAGAACTCTGTACCTATTTCCACACAGAGGCGGGTGAAGTCAGAGCAGTAAATGGTGTTTCCTTTTCGTTGGAGGCTGGTAAAATCCTTGGAATCGTTGGAGAATCAGGCTCTGGAAAAAGTGTTACTGCCTACTCTATCATGCAAATTCTGGCAGAGAATGGAAGAATTGCATCTGGAGAAGTATTATACAAAGGACAGGATGTGACTAAATTTAATAAAAGCCAACTCAAAGGATTTCGTGGAAAGGTATGCAGTATTATTTTTCAGGATCCGATGACAAGTTTGAATCCAGTTTTTACAATAGGGTTCCAGCTTGAAGAAGCAATTTTGTTACACACTGGTAAAAATAAAGCACAGGCAAGAGAACGTGCCATTGAGATGTTGACATTAGTTGGTGTGAACCAACCGGATAAAAGAGTAAAACAGTATCCACATGAGCTTTCTGGTGGTATGAGACAACGTGTTATGATTGCCATGGCACTTGCCTGCGAACCAGATGTATTAATTGCAGATGAACCGACAACGGCACTTGATGTTACCATTCAGGCACAAATCCTGGAACTTATGCAGGAGCTGCAAAAGAAGCTGGGAATGGCAATTATTCTCGTGACGCATGACTTGGGCGTTATAGCGGATATGTGTGACGAAATTATTGTAATGTATGGTGGACGTGTCTGTGAACGTGGTAATGCAGAAGATATCTTTTATAATCCGAAGCACGAGTATACCAAAGGACTGCTTCGATCTATTCCAAGTATTAAAAATGCGAAAGAAAAACTTGTACCAATCGCTGGCACGCCAATTAATCTTTTGAATATGCCAAAAGGGTGTGCGTTTTCGAGTCGATGTGATTCGGCTATGAAAATATGTCTTACAGAAATGCCTGAGGAAGTAAGACTAGGGGATACACACCTTGCTTCCTGTTGGGTCAATGTAAAAGAAATGATGAAAGATGGAGGTGCTAAGGAATGAACAAACCGGAATATTTAGTAGAAGTTCGGGACTTAAAACAGCATTTTCCAATTAAAACAGGAATGTTTTCAACGACGCCCTTAAAGGCAGTAGATGGTGTTTCTTTCACAATTAAGCCAGGAGAGACACTTGGGCTGGTTGGAGAATCTGGTTGTGGGAAGACTACTGTGGGACGTTCCCTGTTAAGACTATATAAACCAACTGGTGGTCAGGTTTTTTTCGAAGGGGAAGAAGTTACTGATTCAAACATGACAGCACTTCGAAAAAAAATGCAGATGGTATTTCAGGATCCTTACTCCTCACTGAATCCCAGAATGACGGTGGAAGATATCATTGGAGAACCGCTTGATGTACATAAGCTGTATCGCGGAAAAAAAGACAGAAGAGAAAAGATTTTAAATATGATGGAATTAGTTGGTTTGAATGCGGAACATGCAACCAGGTATGCCCATGAGTTTTCGGGTGGTCAGAGACAGAGAATCGGTATTGCAAGAGCCCTTGCAGTGAATCCCAAATTTATTGTCTGTGATGAACCTGTCAGTGCACTTGATGTATCAATTCAGGCGCAGGTCATAAATATGTTTGAAGAATTAAAAGACAAACTGGGTGTGGCATATTTGTTCATCGCACATGATTTATTGGTGGTTCATCACATTGCAGACCGGATTGCGGTGATGTATCTTGGTAAAATAGTAGAGGTGGCGAGCGCTGATGATCTAAACAACGCACCGGTTCATCCATACACTTTATCGTTACTGAGCGCTATTCCGATTCCGGATCCACATATTGCACATTCCAGACAGCGTATTATATTGGAGGGTGATGTTCCAAGTCCGATGAATCTTCCAACTGGATGTTCTTTTAGAACGAGATGTAGCTATGCAACCCAAAGATGTGCTGAGGAATGTCCAAGTCTGACTGACCGTGGAGATGGTCATTTTGTGGCTTGTTTTAACAAGTAGGAAATACCGGAACTTTCAATTGAGGTTTCGTATTTTATAAATGGCGATAGCCGAAAAAACATAGGAGGATAAAGTATGAAAAAGATTTTAGCAATGGCACTTGTTGCAGCAATGTCTTTTAGTCTGTTATCAGGATGTGGTTCAAAGACTGAAGCACCTGCTGCAGATGCAACAGCCGAAGAAACAACAGAAGAAACAACAGAAGCAGAAGATGTAGCAGCAACCGAAGGACCCGCACCGGATTGGGCAGCATATGATGAACTGATTTCCCAAATCAAAACAAGCACGGATTTAGTAGAACGTGAAGCTTTAATGCATCAGGCAGAGGATATCCTTATGGCTACCAATGCTGTAATTCCTGTTTATTACTATAATGATATTTACATGCAGAAACCCGACGTATCAGGGATTTATGCAAATGTTTTTGGTTTCAAATACTTTCAGTTCGCAACAACTCCAAGAGAAACACTTAACATAAGTCTTGCAAGCGAACCAGCAAAACTTGATCCAGCATTAAATAGTTCGGTAGATGGTGCATGCCTTGTTGTAAACAGCTTTGAAGGATTATATTCTTACAATGATCAGGGTGCTCTTGAACCAGCCTTTTCAGATAGCTACGAATTGAGTGAAGATGGTCTTACTTATACTTTCACACTCAAAGATGGTTTGAAATGGAGTGATGGATCAGATCTGACGGCAGCAGATTTTGAATACTCCTGGAAACGTGCAGCAGATCCAAAAACAGCAGCAGATTATGCTTACCTGTTTGATATTGTTGCAAAAGGGGAAGACGAACTGGTACAGGCAACAGCAAGTGAAGATGGCAAAACCTTTACAGTTGTTCTGAATGCTCCTTGTGCATATTTCCTTGATCTTTGTGCTTTCCCAGCATTTTATCCTGTAAAACAGGAAGTGGTAGAGGCAGCAGCTGACTGGCAGACAAACCCAGGTGCTTGGTGCCAGGAAGCAGGATTCGTTACAAGTGGAGCTTATATTCTTGAAAGCTGGACACATAACGAAAGTATGGTATATGTGAAAAACCCTAATTATTACAGGGCAGATGAAGTAAAAATTGAAGAAGTCCACTATATGCTAAGCGATGATGATACAGCAATTTACGCCGCATATAATTCAGGAGACTTAGATTTTATTGATACGGTACCAACAGATGAAATCGCAGCACTTCTTGAAAATCCAGAATTCTATATTGTTGATCAGCTTGGAACTTATTATGTATCATTCAACGTAAAGAGCCCTATTTTTGAAGGATTATCCGTTGAACAGGCTGCTAATATGAGAAAAGCAATCAGTCTTTTGATTGACAGAGGATATATTGCAGAGAACATTGGTCAGACAGGACAGCTTCCAGCAAACACATTCATCCCACCTTCGATGATGGATGGAAACGGCGGAGAATTCCGTACAAATGATGATGGCTATACTTATCCAGATGAAGCAAGTGTTGGTTATTACAATCCAGAATATTCTGATGCCAATGTGGAAGAAGCAATTTCACTTATGGAAAGTGCTGGATATGTATTTGATGAAAGTGGAATGCTTTCAGCAGAAACACCTCTTTCTTTAAATTATCTTGTAAATGAAACATCAGGTCATATCGCAATTGCAGAAGCAATTCAGCAGGATCTCGCAGTAATCGGTATCGATATGGTAATAGATACTGTAGAATGGAATATCTTCCTGGAAGAGCGTAAAGCCGGTAACTTTGACTTTGCACGTAATGGATGGATTGCAGATTACAACGATCCAATCAATATGCTTGAAATGTGGATAACTGAAAGTGGAAACAATGATAGCCAGTTTGGTAGATAATATAAAATAGAGAAAGGCTGTCTGCGATTTTTCGCAGGCAGCTTTTTCAATTCAAGATATGTGAAGTGATTTGTGAATTCATCTTGGTTCTAACAGGCCACATTGATTGTATCCATAGAGAAAATATGCTACAATTCATCTTATAGTAAGAAAATAAAAGAGTAAAAACGAATAAAAAAAATAATAATAAAATCAGGAGGATTAGTATGTCAAATACACCAACACCCCACAACAACGCAGTTCCAGGAGAGATTGCAAAAACAGTCTTGATGCCTGGAGATCCACTTAGAGCAAAGTTCATTGCAGAAACATTTTTGGAAAACCCTGTTTGCTTTAATACAGTTCGTAATATGCTAGGATACACTGGAACTTTCAATGGAAAACAAATTTCAGTTATGGGTGGTGGCATGGGAATGCCATCAATTGGAATTTATTCTTATGAGCTTTATCATTTTTATGGTGTTGATAACATTATCAGAATTGGTTCGGCAGGTGGAGTCAGCGATACAGTTAAAGTAAGAGATATCGTAATCGGATTAGGAGCTTCTACCAACTCGAATTTTGCTGCGCAATACAAATTACCCGGAACCTTTGCACCAATTGCAGATTATGATTTGTTAAGCAAGGCGGTAGAAGTGGCCAATGAAAATGACATTAAAGTCGTAGTAGGAAATGTTTTGTCATCAGATACGTTTTATTCAGATGACTTGGAAGCAGCTTCTCAATGGAAAAAGATGAATATTCTTGCAATTGAGATGGAGGCGGCAGCACTCTATATGAACGCTGCAAGAGCGGGTAAGAAAGCACTTTGTATTCTCACCATTTCAGATCATATTTTTACTGGGGAGTCCCTTTCGGCGGAAGATAGACAAAATACCTTTACAGATATGATGAAAATTGCATTAGAATTGGCATAAAGGGTGAATCAATTAGATTCAACCCCCTTAATTGGTATGTGACCAAAGGTCGCAGATGGGAGCTAAAAATGGAGAGAAAAACAATATTTAGTGCAGTGGATCATACTTTGCTGAACCAAACTGCAACGTGGGAAGAAATCAAACAGATCTGTGATGATGCAATTACATATCAGACGGCATCGGTCTGTATTCCGGCATCCTTCGTAAAAAGAGCAAAAGAATATGTAGAAAATAAAATGCAAGTCTGTACTGTGATTGGGTTTCCGAACGGATACAGTACAACAAAGGTGAAGGAATTTGAAGCATTGGATGCAATTGAAAATGGTGCAGACGAGATTGATATGGTAATTAACATTGGTGACTTAAAAGATAAAAGATTTCATCAGATAGAAGAAGAAATTAAGGTGTTGAAAAAAGCCTGCGGTACAAAAATTTTAAAAGTAATCATCGAAACCTGTCTTCTGACGGAAGAAGAAAAAATAAAAATGTGCGAAATTGTTACAAATGCAAAGGCTGATTATATAAAGACTTCAACAGGGTTTTCAACGGCTGGAGCGAACTTTGAGGATGTTGCACTGTTTGCAAAGCATGTTGGTAAGGAAGTGAAGATTAAAGCGGCTGGTGGAATTTCGTCTTTTGATGATGCAGAGAAGTTTATAGAGTTGGGTGCTTCAAGACTTGGGACCAGCAGAATTGTCAAACTTGCGAAGAACGAACAGACTTCCGGATATTAAAAGAAATGGAATAGGGGAATGATGTATGGATACGAAACAATTAATCACAGCAGCAATCAATGCATTGGAGTATTCCTATGCTCCATATTCCAATTTCAAGGTTGCGGCTGCATTGCTAACAAAAGATGGCAGGATTTTTACGGGATGTAATATTGAAAATGCATCTTTTACCCCAACGAATTGTGCGGAAAGAACTGCTTTTTTCAAGGCAATCAGTGAAGGAATCTATGATTTTGAGGCAATTGCTATTGTGGGAGGGAAAGATGGGGTTTTAAATGACTATTGCTCACCATGTGGTGTCTGCAGACAGGTGATGATGGAATTTTGTAATCCAGATACCTTTCAAATACTGATGGCGAAAAGCAGTGAGGAATACAAGCAGTTTACATTAAAAGAGCTCTTACCAGAAGGGTTTGGACCTGGCAACATGGGAAAGGAGAAGAACCGATGAGAATGTATGATTTGATCATGAGAAAGAGAAACGGGGAAGAGCTGGACGAACAGGAAATCAGGTTTATGATTCAAGAATATGTAGCAGGTGCCATTCCTGATTACCAGATGTCAGCTATGCTGATGGCAATTTATTTTAGGGGAATGAGTGATTTGGAAACGGCTGTGCTGACAGATGCGGTTGCACATTCAGGGGACATGGTTGATCTGTCTGGTATCGAAGGAATTAAAGTTGATAAACATAGTACGGGGGGAGTGGGAGACAAAACGACACTTGTAATTGCTCCCATTGTTGCAGCGTGCGGGGTTAAGGTTGCGAAGATGTCAGGTCGGGGTCTGGGTCATACCGGAGGCACGGTAGATAAGTTAGAAGCCATACCAGGGATGCAGACATCGCTAGATACCAAAACTTTTTTTGACATTGTAAATAAAACAGGACTTTCCGTGGTAGGACAGTCAGGGAACCTGGCACCTGCTGATAAAAAGCTGTATGCGCTAAGGGATGTAACCGCAACGGTTGACAGCATTCCTCTCATCGCCGCATCGATTATGAGTAAAAAGCTTGCGGCAGGAAATGACTGCATCTTACTTGATGTAAAAACAGGAAGTGGTGCATTTATGAAGAGCCTGGAAGATTCTATCCTGCTGGCGCAAAAAATGGTGGCAATCGGTGAACATGCAGGGAAACGTACAGTTGCACTGATTACAGACATGGATATACCACTTGGGTTTGCAATTGGAAATGCAATGGAGGTTGCCGAAGCGGTAGATACGCTAAATGGGACAGGACCTGCAGACCTAACAGAGGTCTGTATCAGCCTTGCAGCAAATATGTTATTTCTTGCAAACAAAGGATCAATGGAAGAATGCCAGACACTTGCAGAGGATTCAATTCGAAGTGGTCGTGCACTTTCAAAACTAATTGAAATGGTAGAAGCGCAAGGCGGTGATAGCAAAGTAATCCGCAACCCACAGGAATTTGTACAGGCAAAGTATTCAAAGGAAATCAGGGCAGAACAGACGGGCTTTATTACCCATATTAACACAGAAAAGTGTGGAATCGCTTCTGTTGCACTTGGTGCTGGAAGAGAAACCAAAGAAAGCCAGATTGATTATGCGGCGGGAATCTTGCTTAAGAAAAAATATGGAGAATATGTCAATCAGGGAGATTTGCTTGCAATTATGTTTGCGGAAGAAACATCTAAATTTGATGCAGCGCAGAATATGATATTGGATGCATACCAGATTGGAGCGAATAGTCCGGAAGAAAAACCACTTATTTTTGCCAGAGTTGGAAAAGATGGCGTTGAAAAATTTGATTAAAAAACATGAAATATAAAAGATGTGTGAAATATATAAAATATCTATGAAATATACTGACAAATTGAAATTGGAATGCTATAATCACTCTTAAATCAATAGCAATATAATTGTTTGCAATATATTGGACAACCAATAGAGCGCAGCATCATATAATTTAGGAGGAAGCAGAATATGAGTAGAGAATTTTTTGACGTTTTGAAGAATAGAAGAACAGTATATACGATTAGTAAAGAGACAACAGGATCAGACGAGGTAGTTAAAGATATCATTGAAAAAGCAGTATTGCATACGCCATCGGCTTTTAACTCTCAGACAGCAAGGCTGGTTGTGTTATGGCGGGATCATCATGACCGTTTGTGGGATATCACAAGAGAGAATTTGAGAAAGATTGTTCCAGCAGACAGCTTCGAATCAACAGATGAAAAAATCACATCATTTCAGAATGGATATGCAACAGTGCTTTATTTTGAAGACCAGGAAATTATTCCGAATCTGCAGGAGTCATTTCCGTTATACAGTCAGAATTTTCCCGTCTGGTCACAACAGTCTAGCGGAATGCACCAATATGTAATCTGGACGGCATTGGCTGAAGAAGGATATGGTGCATCACTACAGCATTATAATGAAATCATTGAAGCAGATGTGAAAAAAGAATGGGGCTTACCGGAGAACTGGAAGTTAATTGCACAGATGCCATTTGGGAAACCTACAGCAGCACCTGGCGAAAAGGAATTTGCACCATTGGATGGAAGAATCAAACACATAGGATAAAGCAAGAAATGGTAGAAATGTCTCCTGAAAGAAGGATCAATCATATATGAAAATCGGTTATGCATGTCTGGTTGAAGGAAAAAAAGAGTTAGCAATGAGAAGCTGTACTCTAAAAAATGCAACAGAGGAAAAATTAAGGGAAATTACAGAACATAATCTTACTGTTTTGGATCGGATACTGGATTATAACATTGAAAATGGAATTCTGCTATTTAGAATCAGTTCTGATCTGATTCCATTCGCATCCAAAAAAGAAGTGGAGTTTCCCTGGCAGCGACTTTATGCCAATGAACTACAAAACCTTGGAGAAAAAGCATTGAAGGGTGGGTTACGACTTTCAATGCATCCAGGGCAATACACTGTTTTAAATTCTCCCAATCCAGATGTTGTAGAACGTGCTGTTCTGGATCTGGAATATCATACAGAGTTTTTGGATTTATGTGGTTTGAAAGAAGACTCTAAAGTGATTCTTCATATTGGTGGTATTTATGGAAACAAAGTGGAAGCAAAGCAGCGTTTTGTTGAAAATTATAACTTACTTTCCCCAAACATAAGAAAAAGGCTTATCATAGAAAACGATGATAAGCTTTATCACGTGGAAGATGTGCTTGAAATTGCAAATATTGCACAGATTCCGGTTGTTTTTGATGTGCTCCATCACAAAGTGAACCCACCGGCTGAAGAAAAAAAAGTAACAGACTGGATTCGGCTATGTGGAGAGACTTGGAAGGATTTTGATGGGGTGCCAAAAATCCATTATTCACAGCAATGGATTGGCAACAAAGCTGGATCCCATTCGAAGACAATCTGTTTGGAAGAGTTTATGAAGTTTTATCAATCAGTTAGTACCATACCGATTGATATCATGTTAGAAGTGAAGGATAAAAACCTCTCGGCGGTTAAATGCATTCTTGGTACAAGTAGGACAGGTACCATAAGACAGCTTGAAAAAGAGTGGGCGAACTATAAGTATACAATATTAGAGCATTCCCCAAAGCATTACCAGGAAATCAGGTCATTGCTAAAGGATAAGAATTCAAATCCAGTACACGATTTTTACAGACTGGTAGAGGAAGCGATGGAACTTGAGCCTGCGAGAGGACATGTCATCAATGCATTCCAGCATGTATGGGGATATTTTAAAGAGGATGCATCTGAGCCTGAAAAGGTGAAGTTTCTAAAAGAACTTACGAAGTATGAGCTGGGTGAAATAGGTCCTGACAGGGTCAAAAGATATTTGGAAAAATTATTGGATCACTATCCAAACGCATATCTATTACAATCCTATTATTTTTTAATTTAACAGGACATTCCATGTAAAAAGAATGTGAAGTATATTGACAAGAGGAGGATTTATTGTTATTATTCACATGAATCTTGGAGTCAAAGGCAATGCCAATGACAAGAACACTGACCATTCCTGAAGGAATTGAGGCCATACGGACAGCCGGGTCAACTGCCGAGTGCAGCGTTTTGCTGCGTTATTGATTGAGTTAAAAGCTCAAATTTTATAAGTTGGTTACTTCATAACCGCGTGTACCTAATACACACTTGTGAAACGGTCAATAAGAGTAGAAAAGTAGTTCTTGCTATAGATAGACTCTAACCTCTAATATGTGAATAAATAAAATGGACAGGTGTCCAATAATAAATAATGCGCTTAATTTAGAAGACCAATCCCAGGTAGTATTGTGGTACAACACAATATCCTGGGATTTTTTTGTCTGGAGGCAATCATGGAAAACAAGTTAAAACTTTACGGGTTCAATAACCTTACCAAATCACTCAGCTTCAACATCTACGATGTATGTTATGCAAAAACAGAACGAGAACAAAAAGATTATATCGCCTATATTGATGAGCAATACAATTCAGAAAGGCTGACAAATATCTTACAAAAAGTAACAGATATGATTGGGGCACATGTATTGCATGTATCCAAACAGGACTACGATCCACAAGGGGCAAGTGTAACTTTTTTAATTGCAGAGGAATCAATGGTTCCTGCCAAATTGGGAGATACAATAGTGGCCCATCTTGACAAGAGTCACGTAACAGTGCATACCTATCCAGAGTTTCATCCTGATAATTCAATTGCGACCTTTCGGGTAGATATAGATGTGGCTACCTGTGGAGAAATCACACCACTGAGCACACTGGATTATCTAATTGGAAGCTTTGACTCCGATATTATTACAATGGATTACAGAGTCAGAGGATTTACAAGAGATGTTTCTGGCAAGAAATTATTTATGGATCATAAAATTGCCTCCATACAGGATTATATAGATCCGTCGACGATGGAAAAATATGATGCAATTGATATTAATATGTATCAGTCAAATATATTTCATACAAAAATGTTAATCAAAGAAGTAAATTTACAGAACTACCTTTTTAATGCAGATGTCTATGAAATTGCGCCAAAGACAAGACTTGATATCACTAACAGCCTAAGGCAGGAAATGATAGAAATCTTCAGTGGTACAAACGTATATTAAGGAGGACGAATCTTTGAATGAATATGAACAGGAACGGGCTCCGATTTATGAGGCATTAAAGGAACTAAAACAAATGAGAATTGTTCCTTTTGATGTCCCAGGGCATAAAAGAGGAAAAGGGAACAAAGAACTGACAGATTTTCTGGGAGAGAAATGTATGTCGGTCGATGTCAATTCTATGAAGCCACTTGATAATCTTTGCCACCCAGTGAGTGTCATACGTGAGGCAGAAGAACTGGCTGCAAAGTGCTTTCATGCGGCACATGCATTTTTTATGGTAAATGGAACAACTTCTTCTGTGCAGGCAATGATTTTGTCTGTTTGTAAAAGAGGAGATAAAATTATTCTCCCGAGAAATGTACATAGAAGCGTTATCAATTCTTTGATATTGTGCGGAGCGATTCCGGTGTATATCAATCCTAGTATGAATGACAGGCTTGGAATTGCACTTGGTATGACAAGAAAAGATGTGGAACAGGCAATCAATGCGAACCCAGAGGCAAAGGCAGTCTTAGTCAATAATCCAACCTATTACGGTATTTGTTCGGATTTAGTGGCAATTACCAGACTTGCACATGAAAAAGGGATGTATGTCCTGGCAGATGAAGCACATGGAACCCATTTTTACTTTGGCGAGAATATGCCAATTTCTGCAATGGCAGCAGGCGCTGATTTTGCATCAGTAAGCATGCATAAATCCGGAGGATCATTAACACAGAGTTCCTTTTTACTGTGCGGGCCATCTGTCAATGCCAATTATGTCAGACAAATCATTAATCTTACACAGACAACAAGTGGGTCCTATCTCCTTCTTTCTAGCCTTGACCTATCAAGGAAAAATCTTGCGATTAATGGAAAACAAATTTTTGATAAAGTGACAGAGCTTGCCGAGTATGCACGAGAAGAGATAAATCTGATTGGTGATTATTATGCGTATGCGAGTGAACTTGTGAACGGTGATTCAGTCTATGATTTTGATTTGACTAAGTTATCGATTCATACTCTGGATGTTGGACTTGCAGGAATCGAAGTCTATGATCTGTTAAGGGATGAATATGATATCCAGATAGAGTTCGGAGACATTGGAAATGTTCTGGCATATATCTCAGTGGGAGATAGTCAAAAAAATATTGAACGACTGATTGGAGCCTTGTCGGAAATCAGACGTCGCTATAAAAAAGACAGAACGGGAATGCTTAGTTATGAATATGTGAATCCCAAGGTAATTGTCACACCACAGGATGCATTTTATGCGCAAAAGGAATCCGTCAAAATTGAGGACAGTTCAGGTCGGATTTGCAGCGAATTTGTTATGTGCTATCCACCTGGAATTCCAATTCTTGCGCCAGGGGAAGAAATTACAAAAGAGATCATAGATTATATCCTGTATGCCAAAGAAAAAGGATGCTTCCTGACAGGGCCGGAGGATATGGAAGTGAAGAGACTAAATGTACTGAAAGGAGGAATCTGATGGAATTATGGTATAGTGAACCACATACGAAAAATGTAAAAATGTCAATCAGAGTGGACAAACAACTTTTCTCTGGGAAGAGTGAATACCAGAGAATTGATGTGTTTGACTCCCCAGAGTTTGGAAGGTTTCTTACACTTGACGGGTACATGATGCTGACAGAAAAAGATGAGTTTATCTACCATGAGATGATTACACATGTACCGATGGCAGTTCATCCAGAAGTGAAGAAAGTACTTTTAATAGGAGCTGGAGACGGTGGAGTACTACGCGAACTGGGTAAATATCCGGAAATAAAGGAGATAGATGTCGTTGAAATAGATGAAATGGTCGTGAAAACATCAAAAAAATATCTTCCTTTTACTGCGGTTGGATTTGAAGATGAAAGAGTGAAACTTTTCTTTCAGGATGGACTGAAATTTGTCAGAAGGCATGAAGACGAATATGATTTGATTATTGTGGACTCTACAGACCCTTTTGGACCAGGGGAAGGCCTTTTTACAAAAGAATTCTATGGAAATTGCTTTAAGGCACTGAAGAAGGATGGAATTATGGTGAATCAGCATGAAAGTCCATTTTATAAAGAGGATGCGGATGCCTGCAAAAGAGCGCATAAGCGCATTGTAGAATCTTTTGAAATCAGCAGGGTCTATCAGGCGCATATTCCAACTTATCCTTCAGGACATTGGCTGTTTGGATTTGCTTCTAAAAAATATCATCCATTAAAAGACCTGGATGGTAAAAGATGGAAAGATAGAAAAATCAAGACCAAATACTATAATACAAATTTGCATAAAGGTTCCTTCTATCTGCCAAATTATGTAGAGGAGATGTTAGAAGATGTGGAATAAAAATACGGAAACTTTTCTTGGTTGTGAAAGTGAATACAGCGAAGCGGAACTTGTCTTATTTGGAGCTCCTTTTGATGGGACAACTTCATTCAGACCGGGAACCAGATTTGCAGGAAAAGCAATCAGAGGGGAATCTTATGGAATAGAGACCTATTCTCCGTATCAGGAGAAAGATCTTCTGGATCTACAAGTATTTGACCTTGGTGAACTGGAACTTCCTTTTGGCAATACAAACAGAGTACTTGAGGAAATTGAAAAAACAACAAGAAAAATTTTAAAGGATGAAAAAATACCGGTTATGATTGGCGGGGAACATCTGGTAACACTTGGAAGCATCAGAGCGGTTGTGGAAAAATACCCAGAGCTTCATGTAATTCATTTTGATGCACATACAGACTTAAGGACGGATTACCTTGGGGAAGAGTTATCCCATGCGACAGTCATCAGAAGGGTATGGGAGCTACTTGGCGATGAAAGAATCTTTCAGTTCGGAATCAGAAGTGGCGAGAAATATGAATTTGATTTTGCAAATGAGCATATGCAGATTAACAA
>CANRNK010000014.1 GCA_947631985.1 uncultured Lachnospiraceae bacterium
CAAACATAAATATTCGTATTTTCTAATAAAGAATCTTTTTGTTTCTCATATCTGCCGAGAAGAGAAGAAAGTATTTTAGTTACTTTTTCTCCCCAGGTCAATGCTCTTAATGCACCGCGGTCAGAAGCACCACTAGCAATTTGATTTGAGTTATCATATGCAGAAGAGAGATCTTTTTCAATCAGTGTAATTAAGTCAGAGATTTGTGAGCCAGGAGCAGGCGTAGATTTTCTGATATAATAGTCTGCAAGTTGACTGAAAAGTTCAGATTCTTCTGTCAGGTATTGCTTTTCACAGCCCTTTGAGAGATTGGAGCATAGTACACTTAGTTCTTCAAAAGATAATTCACGCAAAGCGTTGAGGTCTTCCTCTTCGACAGGTTGAATGGATGGAGTGGTAGCTGTTACATGATTTTGCTGCTTAAATTCATCCTTTGTGGCACCACATAATGGACAGACCCAGTCTCCCGGAATATCTTCCCATTTTGTACCGGGTGCTATGCCGCCCTCAGGATCACCGGTAGCTTCGTTATAAATGAAACCACAAATACTGCATACATATTTCTGCATAAATCGCCCTCCTTTTTCATATATTATATCATTTTCAAAATGTAGATACAATGATTGTTTGCATATGCTCATAAATAAATTATTTTTTTAATGAATTAAAAAGAGCGATTACCATGAATGTCCTCTCAATTATGATTTCAATTAATATAAAAACGGAATAAGCTGGTGTAATCATAAAAAAAATTGCAGAAAATCCACCTTTTGTAGTAATATTTAGGGAACAAAGTTATGGTACATTTTGAAGTTGTTTTAAGATTGAATGGAGGTAATTAACGTGTCAGGAAATTCAAGTTGTGATTTTTGTAGTCATTATAGTTATAATGAAGAAGAGGACTATTATGAGTGTGATATTAGTCTGGATGAAGATGAATACGCAAGATTTTTAATGAGCTCTTTTCGTGACTGTCCTTATTTTCAAATCTATGACGAATATAAGATTGTCAGAAAACAGATGTAGGAGGATGATCTGTGGAAATTAAAAAAATTGCGTATGACTTTTCAGTATGTAAGGTGGAAGAGATATCAGGGATTGACTTCAAGAGTGAATATTGTTTTTTTGCCAAAACGGATGAAGAAATTTCCTTGGTTTGTATTACAGAACAGATTCCGGAAAATGTAGTCGAAAGAGAGGATGGATGGAAAGCATTTCGAATACAGGGCGTTTTAGATTTCTCACTGATTGGTATCTTATCAAAGATTTCAACACTATTAGCAGACAACCAGATTGGTATTTTTGCAATCTCAACCTATAATACAGATTATATCTTAACAAAAGAAGCGAATTATTCGAAAGCGTTAGAGGTATTAATAGAAGCAGGGTATCAGGTATGTTAGCATTTTCAGTGTGTGGATAAAAAAATCATACTTGACAAACGTTTTATTTGTAACTATAATGGTTACAAAAGGAGGCGCTTATGTATTCAACTAAATTATCAGTAAGTATTCATATATTAAGTGTGATTGCACTGGTGGAGGAAGTACAACCAGTAACATCAGAGTACATTGCCATCAGTATTAACACGAATCCTGCTCTTGTTCGGCGCTTGATGAGCCGTTTGAAGAAGGCAAAGCTTATAAAGACAAGCACCAAGCTTGGTGTGACAGGGCTTGCAAGAAGCGCAGAGAATATTTCATTGCTTGATATCTTTCTTGCAGCGGAAGATAATCGTGAAATGTTTAGCATTCATGGGAACTCTAATCCCAACTGTCCGGTGGGAGCAAAAATAGAAGGAACATTGAAATCCTTATACGACAATATTCAAACCACAACAGAAGAAACGTTGTCTGCAATTACTCTGGCAGATATCATAAAAGATTTTATTTAATTTAATAGGAGGTACAGATTTATGAGTAAAACAATTGGAATCATTACAGGAAGTTTAAGAAAGAATTCTTTTTCGGGAAGTATAGCAGATTATGTCAAAAATAACGCGCCAGAAGGATATGTGTTTAAAACCATCGATATCGGAGGACTTCATCTCTATAATCAGGATTACGATGGTGAAGATTTGAAAGAATACACAGCATTTCGCAGTGAAATAAAGGCTTTAGACGGCGTGCTATTTATTACACCAGAGCACAATCGTTCCATTCCAGCAGCACTTAAAAATGCACTTGATATAGGCTCACGGCCTTATGGCGAAAATGTTTGGAATGGGAAACCGGGCGCCGTGATTAGCCAGTCTCCAGGAGGAATTGGTGGATTCGGAGCAAATCATCATTTGCGTCAGGTGCTTTCTTTTCTCAATGTTTTAACCCTTGCTCAGCCAGAAGCATACATTAGTTCTTATCACACATTGATTGATGAAAATGGTGCGTTAAGCAATGAAGCGACAAAAGAATTTATAAATGGATTTTTAGCTTCTTTTACAGACTGGGTTGAAAAAATATAATTCGAAAATATTGTAATGAAATAAACATGATTAAGAAGTGTAGGAAAGCATTCAGAGAGAAATCTGGATGCTTTTTTAAATTTGAAAATGACTATTGCATAATGAAACCATTGCGAGGTACTATATTTTTAAGAGTAAAAAAATAAGGTAGATGAATAGTTAATTCAATACTATTTTGATTGGGAGAGAAAAGGGATGGATTATAGAATTGAAGTGATGGAAGCATCCGACTGGGAACAAGTTGCAAAGATTTATAGAGAAGGAATCAAGACAAAAACAGCTACCTTTCAAAGTGAAGCGCCGGGCTGGGAGGAATGGGATAGAGAACATTGTGAATACTGTCGTCTGGTAGCCAGAGCTGGGGATTCCATTTTGGGGTGGGCAGCCTTATCGCCTGTTTCTGGGAGGTGTGTATATGCTGGGGTTGCAGAAGTGAGTATTTATATCGATTGTCTCTATCAAGGGGAAAAGGTTGGTACAGCACTTCTGAAAAAATTAATTGAAGTCTCAGAACATAACGGGTACTGGACTTTGCAGTCGGGAATCATAAGAGAGAATACCGCTAGCTTGAAGCTACATAAGAAATGTGGATTCAGAGAAATTGGATATCGGGAAAGACTTGGTAAAATGGATAATGGGAAGTGGCATGATGTGATACTAGTCGAACGAAGAAAGAAGGAAAACGAATGATTTCTAAAGAAGAAATGGAACAACTGCTACAAATTTTGAGGACGCGCTTTGAAAAGAACAGGAATAGACATTCAGAAAGGAATGGAGGACTTCTGTGAAGAATAAAAATCATATTGCAATCCTCTATGCATTTATCGCGGCGGCTTTTTATGCAATCAATATCCCGATTTCCAAATTATTATTAGTAGAGATTGATTCCACTTTTCTGGCTTCGTTTTTATATTTAGGTGCAGGAATAGGAATTGGAATTGTGTACTTAATCAGTCATGTTTTCCATCCGGTCCAAAAGTTGGAAAAACTATCCAGAGAAGATGTCCCGTATGTAATTGGCATGATTGCGCTTGATATTCTTGCCCCGATTTCACTCCTGTATGGGCTGTCAAATACGACCTCAGCGAATGCATCATTGCTTAATAATTTTGAGATTGTGGCAACTTCTCTTATTGCATTCGTTGTCTTTAAAGAAGTAATATCAAAGCGATTAAAAGGTGCGATTGTATTGATAACAGCAGCAAGTATTGTATTATCATTTGAAGATCTATCTGGCTTGAAATTCTCCTGGGGGTCGATTTTTGTTCTGATTGCAGCTGTGAGCTGGGGATTTGAAAATAACTGCACGAGAAAAATTTCTTCAAAAAGTACATATGAGATTGTGATAATGAAAGGGATTTGCAGTGGATTAGGATCCTTTCTCATTGCAATGGCAATTGGAGAGAGGATTTCGAATGGCACATATATTTTAATCGCATTATTAGTGGGCTTCATCTCCTATGGATTGAGCATTTTCTTCTATATTAAGGCACAAAAAGATTTGGGGGCAGCAAAAACAAGTGCTTATTATGCCATTGCACCATTTATAGGTGTTTTATTATCATTTGTTTTATTAAATGAAACATTAACATATCAATATTTTATTGCACTACTCATTATGCTTTTAGGAACTGTTCTTGTAGTAGTGGACACAATCATCATGAATCATTCGCATGTGCATAGTCATACTTATGTGCACACACATGATGAAGTAACACATGTTCATACAATCATGCATAACCATAATCATAACCATATTAGCGAAAAGCATCTGCATAAACATCAGGGACATCGTATTTCGAATCAAAGAAATGAGTAGTAGGATGTTTTGTTATAGGGAATGAAACAATTTGGAAGCTACAGATAACCTTTGTAGCAAAAATCCCATTTACGGCGGTGAAAGAATAGACACTGCCGTATTTTTGCGTCATCGCAGAAATGCTAAAATTAAGCTATATCATTTGAGTTGACATAAAGATAGGAGTGATTCATATTATGCAGGAAATCTTACAGAATATAATCAGAACAGACAGTACAAATGAATTTTTCCAACTTGTGGGGTTCTTGTGCTTGCGATGTTGTTCATCCTATTCATAACAATAATGTTCTTGGAACTTGTTACTGCAAAGGAACATAGTATGATAGCAAGGAAACTGTTTGTGGAAAAAGGATATGATCAGACCTCCATTAACGACATATTGAAAATAATTGAAATCGCCAAGGGAACATTTTATTATTACTTCACATCCAAGGAAGAGTTACTTGAAGAAATCATTATGCAAATTATTCTCTGTGAGTGCAGTGGGAAAAATGAATGAAAGACTTTATTTGACGATGAGAATAGAAATTTTCGAAGAAAGAGGTAGCACAATGCCGGAACATCGAATTTTTAAAATGAGCTTTTCGAGAGTGTATCCCTTATTGGTATCCAAAGCAGAGAGAAAAGGACGTACAAAAGCAGAAGTCGATGAAATCATTCGTTGGTTTACAGGATATACGCAGGATGCACTTGAGAAGCAAATCATAGAACAAGTAGATTATGAACATTTTTTGAAAGAAGCTCCACACTTAAACCCCTCTAGAAATCTGATTAAGGGAGTGGTCTGTGGAATCAGGGTTGAAGAAATAGAAGATCCGATGATGCGGGAAGTCCGATATTTGGATAAGCTGATTGACGAATTGGCAAAAGGAAAAGCAATGAATAAAATTCTGCGAGCGAATTCTCACTTATGATTTGACATTTAGAATATTTTTGATATGATTCATTAAGAGCATATGCTAATAAAAAATGGAGAGGAGAAAGTGATGGAACTTAAGATAACAACTCTAATTGAGAATAATCCGGATGACTTGGGTCAGCTGTTATATGAACATGGGCTATCCCTATACATTGAGACTGACGGGAAAAATATTTTATTTGATACTGGGAAAAGTGGAGATTTCATTAAAAATGCCAGGTCTCTTAATAAAAACTTAGAAAATCTGGATTATTGTATTATTAGTCATGGACATTATGACCATAGTGGGGGAGTTGAAAATTTCATAAGTGAAGTCAAAAAATCTCCAGAATTCATTGTAGGAGAAGAATTTTTCAATTCTAAATATAAAATAGTTGATGCTACAAATTATAAATTTAATGGGAACTCATTTGATGAAGAATTTATAGTGAAAAAACAGATTTCACTAAGAAAAGTGAGAGAAGATATGGTTTATCTGACTGATCATATTATTCTTTTTCATCACTTTCTCCAATCTAATGAGTTTGAGAAAAGAAGTGACAGGTTTTATAGAAAAGAAAATAATGCGTATATCCAAGACGATTTTGATGATGAAATTTCACTTGGAGTTATTACGAAGAAGGGATTGGTTGTAATTGCTGGTTGTTCTCATGTTGGTATTATTAACATATTGAAAACAGTCTCAGAAAGGGTTAATATACCAATATACGCAGTGATTGGTGGGACTCATCTGATTGAAGCGGATGAAACTAGAATACAAAAAACATTGGATGCTTTCAGAGAAATGAAAATACAATTAATTGCGGTATCACATTGTACCGGAGAGGAAGGAATTCGACTGATTCGTGAGGAACAAAAAGAACAATTTCTTTTTAACAATACGGGTAAGGTAATAGAAATATAAGTCTTGCGATACAAGAAAATCGATAGATAGGAGAAATCATGGCGAGACCAATAAAATTGAGAAAAATCGAGCATATTCCAGCAATACCATATTTTGTACCATCTGAAAATGATATCGCTGAATTACCGGAAAACATTTTAAAGCTAGAAGAACTAGAAGCAATTCGCCTAAAAGATTTAGAGGGATTAGAACAGGGGGAATGTGCAGAAAGAATGGAAGTATCAAGGCCAACCTTTCAACGTATTTTACTATCAGCAAGAGAGAAAATAGCAGACAGCTTAATCAATGGAAAGATGATACATATTGAAGGCGGCAACTTTACCCGTAATATTTGCCCGATTCATTGTAAAGATTGTGGGAAAGAGTGGAAAGAAAGCTTTGAAAATCTTGAAGCAGTTAAGACAGGTAAGTATGCATGCCGAGATTGTGGTTCTGTCAATGTAATATGTGAGGATAATTGTAAGGACAAGTTTTGCCGTAAAAATTGCCGGCGTCACAAAGGGAAAGAGCTTTAAAACAAGACCGTTCAAAAAGCAATGGAATACCAAAAAAAATAATTAGTAAGGAGTTACAACATGGAAACAACAGAAGAAAAAGGAAAGAGCTGCTCAGATGGCGAATGTACTGAAGAATCCTGCGAAGGTTGTGAACATAGCAACCAGAGCCTGCATAGCAAACAAGATTTATATGAGGATTTAAATCAATATAGTTCAATAAAAAATGTGATTGGTGTTGTAAGTGGGAAAGGAGGCGTTGGAAAATCCTTTGTCACTGCTATGTTAGCAGTGTTACTGAATAGGAAAGGTGCAAAGGTTGGAATTCTGGATGCTGATATTACGGGACCATCTATTCCAAAAATGTTTGGAATTAATAGAAAAGCAATGGCAAGTGAATTGGGCATAATACCGGAAGTGACAGAAAAAGATATTAAAGTCATGTCAGTAAATCTACTATTGGACGAAGAAGACGCCCCTGTAATCTGGAGAGGACCGATTCTGGCCAACATGGTGAAGCAGTTCTGGACAGAAGTAGTATGGGAAGACTTAGATTACCTATTCATTGATATGCCACCGGGCACGGGCGATGTACCACTTACTGTGTTTCAATCGATACCGTTAGATGGTATTATCATAGTCACATCTCCACAGGATCTTGTTTCTATGATTGTTAAGAAGGCATATCATATGGCAAAAATGATGAAGATACCTATCCTTGGATTGGTTGAAAACATGAGTTATGTGAAATGTCCTGATTGTGGAAAAGAAATAAATATATTTGGAGAAAGTAAGTTAAATGATATTGCAAATGAAATAGGGATTGACATTTTAGGTAGAATTCCAATTGATCCAGTCGTCACGCAGTTAGTTGATAAAGGTGAATTCGAGAGATTTTCATGCGATTATTTGATGGATGCAGCAGAAAAAATAAGTGAACTTTTTGCAGAACAAGAGGAAAGCGATAGAAGTTTTGAACAATAGTAAGAGAATTTGTCAATGCAAGAAAGTGGGGGAAACATGAAGGCAGGAATTATTGTATATTCACAAACAGGCAACACAATGTCCGTAGCACAAAAGCTCGAAGAGGCGATAAACAAAGCAGGACATGAGGCAACTATTTTAAGGATCGAGGCACTGAACGAAACAGCACCTTATCAGCTTAAATCTGCACCAGAGGTAGCACCTTTCGATACGATTGTTTTTGCGTCTCCGGTACAGGCGTTTTCACTTGCACCGGTTATGAAACTGTATTTATCACGAATATCCAGCCTGACAGATAAAAAGGTGTATTGCTTTGTGACTCAACAACTCAAGAAAGCATGGCTGGGAGGGAATCATGCTTTGCGCCAGGTTGCGCAAGCTTGCAAATTAAAGGACGCAGAGGTAGCAGGGTCCGGTGTAGTGAACTGGTCTTCAGAGTTAAGAGAAAAGCAAATTGATGAAATTGTAAATAAAATCATGTCGAGCATGTAATTGATCCTAATGATGAATACGATGAAAGCGAAAAGCAATCGTAGGTGGCAAAAATCCCGATATAGGTGTATACTTAACAATATAGATTGGAGGTAATTGCTATGGGAGATAAGATACCGAAGAAAAAAGATGAAAAGAAAAAGAAATCAGAAAAGAATGCACCACCTGCACCAGGAACAGAGCATGTAAAAAAACCCAAAAAGACATATTAATATGATCTACTTGAAAGTCGGAAAAAACAAACAGCATGAATACAAAAACCCTTAAGTGTCTATCAGCACATTTAAGGGTTTTTGTATTAAAATATGGGCAACACGTATAGGTGATAATTACAATGAATAGCAATGAATTTTTTGAAAAGCATAAGGTAAAACTGAACGAACAACAAATGGAAGCGGTCCAGGCAATTCAAGGTCCAGTACTTCTATTGGCAGTGCCTGGGAGTGGCAAAACCACTGTTCTTGTGACACGGCTTGGGTACATGATCTATTGTTGCAACATACAACCAGAGAAGATATTGACTTTGACCTATACAATTGCAGCAACACGGGACATGTCAGAACGATTTGGCAGGTTCTTTGGCTCAGAAATGCAAAGCAGACTTGAATTCCGGACAATTAACGGAATCTGTGCCAAGGTGATTCAGTACTACGCTGGAAGGATTGGGAAAAATGCATTTGAGCTGATTCAGGATGAAAAACAAATTGCCGTGATTTTATATGCGATTTATCAAAAACATGTGGGAGACTACCCAACCGAAAGTGATATCAAAGGATTACGCACCCTGATTACCTATATTAAGAACAGTATGCTTACAGAGCAGGAGATTAAGAAGCTAGACAAGCAGGAAGACTTACCAATCTCTGACCTGTTCAGAGAATATTGCGCTGAACTGAGAAGGCGTTCCCTTATGGACTATGACGATCAGATGATTTATGCATACAAGATGCTACAAAGCAACCATGAAACACTTCAGTTTTTTCAAGAACAATTTCCCTATATCTGCGTGGATGAAGCGCAGGATACGTCGAAGATTCAACATGCCCTGATTGGATTGCTGGCAAATAAATGTGACAATCTCTTCATGGTAGGGGATGAAGACCAGAGTATTTATGGATTTCGGGCAGCTTATCCAGAAGCTTTACTTGATTTTGAATCAAACCACAAAAGGGCAAAAGTGTTATTGATGGAAAAAAACTTCCGTTCGAATGCAAAAATTGTTGTGGCAGCGGATCACTTTATCCAGCACAATACAATGCGGCATAAAAAGCATATGATTCCGGTAAGAGCAGAAACATCAGACATTGAGCTGATTCCAGTCAGAAACAGAGATGCGCAATATGCCTGTCTTGCAAAAGCGGCCAAAGAATGTACGATGACGACTGCAGTTCTATACAGGGATAATGAGAGTGCATTGCCACTTGTGGATTTGTTTGAAAGAGAGAAGATTCCTTATAGAGTCAAAAATTCTGACCTTTCATTTTTCACACATCGGATTGTTTTGGACATTCAGAATATTATGCGCTTTGCACTTAATCCTTATGATACGGAAATCTTTATGCAAATTTATTATAAAATAGCTACCTTTTTAAATAAAGCAACGGCACTTACCGTTTGTCAGATTAGTGAGGAGAAGCGGATTCCCCTGCTAGATGCAGCAATCGAGTATGGGAATCTTTGCGAGAGAACCCAAAAGAGCTGTAAGGCGATAAAAGCACAGCTACGCCTCATGTTAAATGATAGGCCCGACAAGGCGATTCATAGAATCATGAAAGAAATCGGGTATGGCGGTTATTTAGAAAGAAAGAATAGCAAAATGAGTAAAATAGCTATCTTGAAATCGATTGCAGCCAATGTAATCTCTTTGCAGGACTTTATGAACAGACTGAGTGAGCTTGCAGAAATGATCAGAGAAAAGAAAAATGAGCAGGATTGTAAGTTTATCCTTTCAACGATTCATTCCAGTAAGGGGCTTGAATATGACCATGTTTATTTAATGGATATCTGCGACGGGGTATTTCCAGAAAAGATATTGCTTAATCCTGCAAAAGTATCAGAACAGGAAAGAAAAGAATATGAAGAGGAACGCCGCCTGTTCTACGTTGGGGTTACTCGGGCAAAAGACCAGTTGAGTATTTTCAGAATGCAGAGTGGATCTCTGTTTTGCAGCCAGTTAATGAAGGAGGCATATGGTTCAAATGGAGAGTCGGGAATCAAACCAAGAGAAAATTTTGTGCAGACGAAAGCAGGGCAGCTCGCATTTCCTAAGAATAAATCAAAGGCAGCTACAAGAAAGCCTTATTATAGTAAGGCAGGATCCGCTGCCAGCCAGATAGAGAATGCTCCGGAATATGGACAGTTTTGCAATGAGATTAGTCAGAAAAAGACAATTATGCATAAAGTGTATGGAATTGGTGAAGTGAAGTCTCAAAACTTGGAATCTATCACCGTGGATTTTGGGACGAGAGAGCGTATTTTATCCTTGAAGGCATTGTATGAAAAAGGATTATTACTTCGATAAATCCTGGATTAATACTGCGATGAATCCTCACTTTACTATTCTAGAAACGGGTGCTATGATATTAATAAATAGGGGAAAATCAGAACTTTAATATGGAAATGCAAAGGAGACTATAGTATGGATATCAAAGAGAAAATCGAAGAGATCGTTTCGAAAATTCAATCGGACAAACAATTTGCTGCTAAATTCAAGCAGGAACCTGTAAAAGCGATTGAATCCGTGATTGGGATTGATCTTCCGGATGACCAGATTGAAAAAGTTGTGAGTGGGGTAAAAGCAAAAATGTCCATCGACAAAGCGGGGGACCTGTTTGGAAAAGTAAAAGATTTGTTTTGAAAAACAGAAGGGAAGGGAATTACAAATGAAAAAAGTAGTGATTACTGGCGTTAGTGGACTATTAGGCCCATATGTAGTATCGCATTTTGTGGAACAGGGATATGACGTGCTGAGTGTAGATATCACCAAGCCTAAAAATCCACTATCGAGATTTTTGAAAGTGGATTTAATGAACCTGGGAGAGTGCTATGGTGCGCTGGCAGGTGCAGACGCTGTGATTCACCTTGCAGCAATTCCGGTAGCTTACAGCCATCCAAATGAAGTGACGTTTCAGAACAATGTTATGAGTACTTATAATATTTTAGAAGCGGCAGCGGGACTTGGAATTGCAAAGGTAGTTCTTGCATCCAGCGAATCTTCTTATGGAATTGTATTTTCCAAGCAAAATCTGGCACCAAGCTATCTTCCAGTAGATGAAGAGCATCCGCAATTGCCAGAGGACTGTTATGGATTGTCGAAAATCGTGGCAGAAAAGGCAGCAGATATGTTTCATCGAAGCTGTGGAATGCAGGTAGTATCACTTCGAATTGGCAATGTGATTACGCCTGAAATGTATCAAAACTTTCCTGGTTTTATCCATGATTCCAAACCACGTCGTACGATTCTCTGGAGTTATGTAGATGCACGTGATATTGCAGAGGCGTGTAGATTGTCAATTGAAACCCAGGGACTGGGATCGGTTGCATTGAACCTTGCAGCAGATGATACCAGCATGGATCTGACCAATAGAGAACTAATAAAAGCGGAATTTCCAGAAGTGACAGATATCCGTATGCCACTGGATGATTATCGCACCTTATTAAGTAATGAAAAAGCAAAAAAGCTTTTAAATTGGCAGCCAGTTCATCAGTGGCGTCATTACGTGAAATATAATTGAGTGCTCATCAAGTAGAGCTTCTTTCAATAAATTGAATTGGCAGGGTTATTTTTTGTGGCAGCGTATGATTTCCTTTTATTTTAGTCAGAAGGAGATCAGCTGCCACTTTTCCAATTTCTTCCTTGGGGACATGGAAGGTTGTAAGTGGAGGGTTGGTGTATTGAGACATCTCAATATTAGACATTCCAATGACAGCCATCTGTGTCGGAACTGAGATTCCATTAAGAGAAAGACTTTTCATAGTGGCCATAGCAAGTAAATCACTTGCAGCAAAAAGTGCAGTGGGAAGAGTTTTTTTCTTGCTAAACAGATCTACTTTTTCCAAGCACACATCTTCATTCCAATTACAATCAATAATCCATTCTTCGCAAATAGGAAGGCCAGCCTGGTGCATTGCTATGAGATAGCCCTGGTAACGCTGGCTATCTTTCAATGTTTCCTGTTCGCCACTTCCACCTACAAATCCGATTTTCGTATGTCCTTTCTCAATCAAATGTCTGGTAGCTATCATTCCACTGCGCAAGTGATCATATCCAACATCATCAATTTCATTTCTCAAAGTATCAATTCCAACAATATGAGGAACCATTTTCTGGATTTTCTGAAAGATGGAGTCACTTAAAGGATCCATCAAAATAAGTCCATGTAGTGGCTTCTCAAATATGGTATTCAAATAATCTTGATCCGAGAAAAGGGAGCCAGCCTGAATAAAAGAAAGTGTTATTCCTGATTCCCGAAGGCGTTCTTCAGCACCAGAAAGAACTGACATATAGTAGGGGTCATTGTAACCTCGTTTGGTGATTCGTAAAATGCAGCCTATCGCAAAACTTGCATTTCGGTGATGCCTGGAGGCGGCATTTTTCTGACGCCGTTCTGGAAGAGTATAGTTTAATTCACGAACTGCGGATATGACTTTTTTTCTGGTAGTTTCCGTCATTTTATAGGTTTGATCCTGATTTAGTACCCTTGAGACGGTAGCAACTGATACATTTGCCAACTTTGCAACTTGTCTGATTGTGCTCACAGTTTTTTCTCCTTAAAATAGGGAAGTATATTCTTTCAATCCGAATCATAAATAACTGATTTGTAACGTAACAAATTCTGTTACATTCTATTTACATGTTTACTTTATATGTCCTTCCAGAAAATGTCAATAAGCAATCTTTATAAAGAAGAAAATGTTAGAATTTTTATGATTTACATCCATGCAACTTGATGATATTATAATGTAACAAAGACGAAAAAAAGACGTAACAAAATAATGTTACGTTGCATTTTCTTAAGGATGAAATGAAAAAGAGATATGGGAGGATGGAATGAAGGAAGAAATAAAAAAAGAAATGTTAGATGAAGTAATCAGCAAGTTTGAAATAAGCGGGGAGGTGCAGTCCTGCCAAAGGTATGGAAATGGGCATATTAATGATACTTTTTCTTTAGTCTGCAAGGAGACGTCAGGGAACAGACAATACATACTACAAAAAATTAATCGCTCGATTTTCAAAAATCCAGAACAATTAATGCATAATATTTCGCAGGTCACAGATCATTTGAGATCAGAAATCGAAAAAGATGCAGGAGACCCGTTGCGAGAAGTGATTACAATCATACCTACAAAAGATAATCTTTCTTTTTATAGGGATGCATTGGGCGACTATTGGAGAATGTATCTGTTTATAACTGATGCAATTTGTTATGAGAAGGCAGAGACAAAAGATTTATTTTATCAAAGTGCAGTTGCATTTGGAAAATTTCAGAAGAGACTACAATATTTTGATGCAAGTTGTCTATATGAAGCGATTCCAGATTTTCACAACACACCTTTGCGGTACCAAAGATTTTTAGAAGTGGTTGAGTTGGATCGAATGGGACGAGTGAAGGAAGCAGCTTTAGAGATTGAGTTTTTTATACAAAAAGAGAAAGAGATGAAGCTTTGCAAAAACTATCTCGATGAAAAAAAACTTCCTCTCCGTGTCACCCATAATGATACAAAACTGAACAATGTAATGATCGATAAAAGCACAGGAAAAGGAATCTGTGTCATTGACTTAGATACAGTCATGCCAGGACTCTCTATCTATGACTTTGGAGATTCCATTCGTTTCGGCGCGAATACGGCTGAGGAGGATGAAAGAGATTTATCAAAAGTCAGCCTCAATCTAGAATTATTTGAACAATATACAAAAGGATTTTTAGAGGGCTGTGAAGGTAGCTTGACAGACACAGAAATCTATCTGTTGCCTTATGGCGCAAAAACAATGACATTAGAGTGTGGCATGCGTTTTTTAGCAGATTATCTCGAAGGAGATGTTTATTTCAAAACGCATAGGGACAGGCAGAATCTTGATCGTTGCCGTACTCAAATCGAGCTGGTTCGTGATATGGAAAGAAAATGGAAGCAAATAGAACAAATTATGAATCAATATTTACTTAATGGAGACTGACAAAATGTTTTTGTTACTTTTTCGATACTCCTGTGGCGATACTCCAGTAATCCGTCTAAACGACTGTGAAAAGTAGCTTGGAGAGGAAAACCCTACAATTTGCGAAATAGAAGACAAAGTGTGATCGGTGTTAGTAAGCAGATGCTTGCTTTCAGCGATCCTTCTTTTTATTAGAAAATGAATGGGGGAAACTCCAGTTTCTTCTGTGAAATTATGAACAAAGTAGTATTTGTTTAAGTGAACAAGAGAACTTAAGGTTTCCAAAGTGATTGCTTCGCGGAAGTGATCATCCATGTATTTCATGGCGGTTTTCACTGATTTGGATTTTTCAGCATCTGTAGTGAGACATATTTTCAGATTATCACTTCTAAGAAGGACTGTAAAAATGATGTTAAGCAGATTCTGACAGACAAAAGTATGATAGAGTCTCTCTCTTTTCAACTCATGTGATAAGGAGTTAAAGTACAGATGCAAATCTGACTTTTGCATACCACTACTTAAATGGATATATTCCTGTGTCTCAGATTGAAATGCTACCCCCTCTATCCCAAGCACAATATATTCCATAGGTTTTTGAAAATCAGAAAGCTCAGTGTGCTCAAGACGAGGATTAATAATGATTAAATCATTTGATTTTACGGATAGAATTTTCGAACCCACAGAAAAACGTCCAGATCCGTTTGTGATATAGAACAATTCAGTAAAGCTATGAGAATGGGGAAGACTTGCCCAATCCGTATCGAACTTGGATAGTGCAAGATACAATAAACGGATGGCAATTGTCTGCTTGTCAAATTTTCCAGCTGGATTAAACGTATAGGACAGGGTTGCGTCTTCCCCAGGGATCATTGTGGCTTCGACATTATTTACAGCATTAAAATGATAGCGATTATTACTCATTTTGAATCCTCCAGATAATTAAGTTTCTTATTAATTACTAAAACAAAAGAATGAAAGTACTTTAAAATTGTATGATATTCACATTATACAACAAGATATATAAACATGAAAGCAATATATTCATTGTTTACAGTTTGAAAGAAGGTATACTCATTACATAATCTAAAAGGAGGATATAGGAATGAAAAAGCTTATAACGATGTTCCTCGTCAGTGCAATGGTAATTAGTACAATGGCTGGCTGTGGACAAAAAGAAGAATCTAAGGTCGAAAATTCAACGAAGGAAACAGCAGATCCAGAAGAAGTAAAAGAAGAAGTTACCGAAGAAGCTGCAGAAGTAGTAGCAGATGAGGTGACAATTAAAGTGGCAGCAATTGAGACTGCTTACGGCGTAGAAATGTGGCAAAAAGTAAGTGATGCCTTTACAGCAAGAACTGGAATCAAGGTAGAGCTGACGACTGACAAATCACTTGAGGACGTCATTGGTGCCCAGATGAAAGAGGGAGAGTATCCAGATGTAATTCATCTTGCAACAGGACGGCCAGCAGCATTAACCGAAACACTGATTAAAGAAAACGGCTTAGAAGAGATTTCAGATGTACTAGAAATGACGGTTCCAGGGGAAGACACCATCGTAAAAGATAAAATTGCTGGTGGTTTTACGGATTCCTCATTAACAAATCCATACAAGGACGGGAAAACGTATATGGCACCAATGTTTTATAGTCCATGTGGTTTGTTCTATAATAGTGCACTTTTAGCAGAAAAAGGATGGACAGTTCCTGCAACCTGGGATGAAATGTGGGAGTTAGGAGAGAAAGCAAAAGCAGAAGGGATTGCACTGTTTGCTTATCCAACAGCAGGTTACTTTGACGCATTTTTCTATGCACTCCTTTACGAAGCAGGAGGTGCGGAGTTTTTTCAGAATGCAACAACCTATACGGAAGGCATCTGGGATTCACCAGAAGCAACCCAGACATTTGATATTATCGAAAAATTAGCTTCTTACACAGAAAAATCAGTTCCATCTAATGCAAATAATGAAAACTATTTGAAAAACCAACAGTTGATTTTGGACAATAAAGCTTTATTTATGCCAAATGGAACATGGGTAATTGGAGAAATGCTAGATGCTCCTCGTGAAGAAGGATTTGCTTGGGGATTCACAGCGTTACCAGCGATCGCAGAAGGAAAAGATGCGTATTCTTATACCTGGTTTGAACAAATTTGGATTCCAGCAGCAGCACAGAATAAAGATGCCGCAAAACAGTTTGTTGCATATATGTATTCAGACGAGGCAGCTAAAATCTTTTCAGAATCGGGTGCAATTCAGCCAATCGTTGGATTTGCAGATCAGTTAGACGGAGATAACAAACTATTCTATAGTATCTATGACAATGGTGCAAAAGCAGCATTGGGAAGTTTCGCTTCAACAGATCCCGTAGAAGGAGTTAACTTTGCAGATACTGTTTTTGGAACAGTCAACTCACTTGTAAGTGGCGACAAAACGCGACAGGAATGGGTAGAAGCAATTAAGAAAGACAGTGATCTGCTACGTGCAGCATTGAAATAAAAAGCATACTTTTAGTAAGAAGTATTAGAAGCGGTGAGCTGTTCTTTAACTCACCGTTTTCTTGACAGGAGATAGGAATGAAAAATAGAGGTAAATCAGCATTTATATTCTTTTGTATTGCACCGTCAGTGATTTTATTTTTTGTATTCATGTTATTACCAACAGTGAATATCTTTAGAATGTCATTGTACAAATGGGGTGGATACTCTTCAAACAAAACCTTTGTTGGGTTTGATAATTTTTTAAAGTTATCCAGGGATATGAAGTTCTTACAATCCTTTCAGAATACAATTTTTTTAATCCTAATTGTTAGTATCGTAACGATTATTGCAGCGTTGATTTTTGCAGCACTCTTAACAAGAGAAAAAATAGTGGGACAGAATTTTTTTCGTATTGTGTTCTATATTCCCAATATCTTATCCATCGTTATCATTAGTGCAATCTTCAGTGCAATTCTTGACGCAAAGAATGGATTGTTAAATAGTGTATTGATGGTTTTCAAAGGGGAGGGAGCAGAGCCGATTTACTGGTTAGGAGATCAGAAAGTGGTGATTTATTCAGTTGCAATGGCAATGATCTGGCAGGCAATTGGATATTATATGGTTATGTATATGGCAAGTATGGCAAGCGTACCGGAAAGCGTGTATGAAAGTGCAAGTCTGGAAGGAGCTGGAAATGTTCATCAATTTTTCAGCCTTACCCTTCCATTGATCTGGACCAATATTAGAACTACACTTACTTTTTTTATTATAAGCAATATCAATCTTAGCTTCACGATTGTCAAAGCAATGACAAGTGGAGGGCCAGATGGTAGCACAGAGGTTTTCTTAAGTTATATGTACAAGCAGGCTTATACAAATTCCAGCTATGGATACGGAATGGCAGTTGGTGTTGTCGTGTTCTTGTTCTCCTTTGCGCTGAGTGGAATTGTGAATTTAATTACAAAGCGTGAACCAATTGAACTATAGGAGGAGGGGAACAATGAGGAAAATTTTAAATAAGAAAATATTGATTTACCTTGTGTTAGGGATGCTTGCAATTGTGATTGTGGTCCCTGTAGGGTGGGTGTTCTTGGCATCACTCAAGCAAAATGGTGAGTTTTATAATAGCCCATGGCAATTACCTAAGTCCTTTTATGTTCAGAACTTTATTGATGCATGGGGAAGTGCCCACATGGGACAATACATGTTAAATAGCTTTGTAGTGACAGGTCTTGCAATTGGATTGCTCTTATTACTTGCGCTTCCGGCTGCCTATTGTTTAAGTAGATTTCATTTTCGTATGAGAAAAGTACTTAACGTATTGTTTATGGCGGGATTATTCATCAATGTGAATTATATTATTGTACCTATTTTTCTTATGTTTGTTGACGGAGAGAAGTTGTTAATCAGCATGTGGCTCAGTCCCTTTTTTCTAAATAATATTTTTGTTTTGGCGCTGGTCTATGCTGCAACAGCACTTCCATTTACCATTTATCTATTGTCTGGCTACTTTGTAACGATTCCAAAGACATATGAAGAAGCAGCTTATATTGATGGAAGTAGTTATTTTAGGACAATGGTGGAAGTGATTTTCCCAATGGCAAGACCAAGTATTATTACCGTTATATTATTTAACTTTCTTTCCTTTTGGAATGAGTATATTATCGCAATCACATTATTAACAGATCCAAATGGAAGTAAAACGCTCCCCGTGGGCTTGATGAACCTGATGAAGGCACAGAATGCGGCGGCAGAATATGGTCGCATGTATGCGGGGTTGGTCATTGTTATGCTTCCAACGTTACTCTTATATATGATTGTACAGAAAAAGTTAACACAAGGAATGATGCTGGGTGGGTTAAAAGGGTAATTGGAATCAGCATGGGAAAGGAAGAGAGATGAATTTTATAAAAAATATTGTTTGCGCTACACTGAAAACTGTGATCTTGCTTGTATGCTTCTACCTGGTAGTAAGGGGACAAAGAATGGTTGGGTATCCAGGCCTGAGCATGATGTTAACAGGTTTAATTGGAATTCTGATATTCTTATATTCCTATAATAAAAAATATAATTAAAATGACAAAATAAGACGGCAATCATGCCAGAATGGCGGTAAAAATGAAAGAAAAAAAATCAGCCGGAAGGGTAACGATACCGACAGATGTTGATGTTATTCCGGAAACATTAGAACTATTAAAAAGATGGGGAGCAGATGCAATTAGGGATTGTGACGGAACAGATTATCCAGAGGAATTAAAGCAAACAGATGCAAAAATATACAGCACCTACTACACAACCAGAAAAGACAATGAATGGGCAAAAAAAAACCCAGAGGAAGTGCAGCAATGTTATATTATGACTCCTTTTTATACTGCAACAGAAGAAAGCCTGCGGGTCCAATTGCTAAAGGGAATTGCAAAGGAATTATTGCAGGTAAATTACCGTGATCAGATAGAACGCTGGTGGGAGGTCATTGACAGAAGTACAGGAGAGGTGGTCCCGCCTGCCAACTGGAAGTATGACAAAGACAGGGGAGAGGTAATTGTGTTGCAATGCATTCCTTTTCATAATTATTCGGTCAGTTTCCTTGCTTATCTGATATGGGACCCGGTACATATGTATAATGCGGTTGTGAATCAATGGAAAGAGGTAGAACATCAAATGACATTTGATGTCAGACAACCGAAGACTCGGGCGTATTCCATGCTCCGTCTGAGAAAATTCATAGAAGAACATCCTTATGTGGATGTAATCCGCTATACTACGTTTTTTCACCAGTTCACCTTGATCTTTGATGAAATGATGCGTGAAAAATATGTTGATTGGTTTGGATATTCGGCATCCGTATCACCATTTATATTAGAACAGTTTGAACAAGAAGTGGGGTACCCATTTCGGGCAGAATATATTATCGACCAGGGATATTATAATAATCAATACCGTGTTCCAGGAAAAGAATTTAAAGAATTTCAGGCTTTTCAAAGAAGAGAAGTCGCGAAACTTGCAAGAGAAATGGTAGACATTACACATGAATACGGAAAAGAAGCCATGATGTTTTTGGGAGATCATTGGATTGGAACAGAGCCATTCATGGAAGAGTTTGAAACAATCGGACTGGACGCAATCGTAGGAAGTGTTGGAAATGGAAGTACACTTCGACTCATTAGTGAAATTCCATCTGTGAAATATACAGAAGGACGTTTTCTTCCTTATTTTTTTCCGGATACATTTCATGAGCTGGGGAATCCGGTAAAAGAAGCAAAAGAGAATTGGGTAACAGCAAGACGTGCGATTTTAAGAAAACCAATTGATCGAATAGGATATGGTGGGTACTTAAAACTTGCATACCAGTTTCCGGATTTTATCGAGTATGTGGAGTCTGTTTGCAATGAATTTCGTGAGTTGTATGAGAATATTAAAGGAACGATTCCTTATTGCTCTAAAAAAATTGCTGTTTTGAACAGCTGGGGAAAGATGAGAGCGTGGGGTGCACATATGGTACATCATGCGTTATATCAAAAGCAGAATTATAGCTATGCGGGTGTAATTGAAGCTTTGAGTGGTATGCCCTTTGACGTATCCTTCATCAGTTTTGATGATCTGAAAGAGAAGGAGGGAATGCTGGAGCAATTTGATGTGGTAATCAATATAGGAGATGGGGACACTGCACATACAGGTGGAGCAGTATGGGAGGATGCTGCTATCTCAAGTAAAATTCGCAAATTTGTATATGAAGGTGGGGGTCTGATTGGAATCGGAGAGCCATCTGGACATCAATATCAAGGTTGCTACATTCAGTTAGCGAATGTATTAGGAGTAGAAAAAGAAACTGGATTTACGCTGAATTATGATAAGTATAATTGGAATACCACAGAAGGACATTTTATTCTGGAAGACTGTACAAAAGAGGTTGATTTTGGAGAAGGCAAAAAAAATATGTACGCATTTGAAGGAACACAGGTATTAGTCCAAAGAGAAAAGGAAGTTCAAATGGCCGTCAACCAATTCGGACAAGGAAGAAGTGTGTATCTGAGTGGTCTGCCCTATAGCCATGAAAATACGAGGATACTATATAGAAGTATTCTATGGACTGCCAGTGAAGAAGAAAATTTGAAGAAATGGTTTTCTAGTAACCTCAATGTGGAAGTGCATGCTTATGTTATGAACCATAAATATTGTGTCATAAATAACACCGATGAGCCACAAAATACTGTTGTTTACAGAGGAGATAGCAGTTCTTTTGTACAAAAGATGAGGGGAAATGAAATTATCTGGTTTGAGATAGAGCAGGATCAGATCTGATTTTTTCGGAATAAAAATAAGCATCTATCTATTATAAAAAGAAATCACAACAAGAGAAATCTTAATGTGATTTCTTTTTATAATAGATCCAAATTAGAGACCTTACTGAAAAATAGCAATTGAAATCTATTAAGGTTAAAAGTATAATAAATTATATGTTTTTTATGTAAAGTATGGAAAATCATATTCAAAAAAAATAAAAACTGAAAACTCAAAAACAACAAAAAATTAAGAAAAGACTGACTGAGGAATAATCATGGCGCTAATATTTTCATTATTAATTGCCCTACTTAACACATTGCTGAACCACACAATGCTGACAAGGAAGAAGTCAGTCTTTTTCTGTGTGGTAACCTTTCTTCTAAATACAGTGGTAGTAACTGTCGCAATTGTCCTCACAAAAGTATTTGTAACGGATATTGCGATTTATAAGTATGTGTTTTGTCTGATTATGTTTCTCTATATCGTGTATATTCACCTGGTGTTTGAAGAGACAATTCCGAAGAAATTATTTGTTATGTTTAGTACCTGGGTTATCTCAGGCATTATCTATCATATTTCGATTATGGTAACACAATTGTTTTTCCCACTTGGGAACGAAGTCAATACCATTAATATCGTTCGAATTCTGTTCCAGATGCTGTTACTTTGCTTGCTTGCAACGTCCTGGTTTCGTCAAAATTACAAGAGAATATTATTACTTGTGCCCAATCATACGATGAATTGGATGTTGGTCTACATGCTGATTGCTTTTTTATTGTTATTGAACAATATGACGAATGTTACGTTTAGTCTAAGAAATTTTGCAACCATGTATGATCTGATTTTGTTTATTGGATTCATTATTTTAGGTTACGTCATTGTATTTGTAGGGATTGCGTCTACTTCCCAGGCGGTTCTCCTGCAGCAGACAGTTGAAATGGCTGAAAAGAAGTCAGAATTACATTACAAAATGGCGAATATAGATTTTCTGACTGGAATTGCTTCCCGTTTTAACATATTGAACCTAATTTCGGATGCCATCGTAGAGCATCAGAGGAATTCCCAAAAGCTGGCAGTTTTAATGTTAGACATTGATAAATTTAAGTTAATCAATGACAATTATGGACATACTGTAGGGGATGAGGTATTAAAATATCTGTCATGCAAAATCAGTGAAGCTTTGAGGGAATCGGATTCAATTGGAAGAGTTGGTGGGGATGAATTTGTAATCTTTTTGAAGCAGATTCATGATGAGCGAGATTTGGAATCTTTAATGGATAGAATCTTTGAAGCATTGAAACAACCTCTTATAATAGATAAAAATGAGATTAAGATTGATGTGAGCGTCGGAATCAGTGTTTTTCCAGATCATTCAAGTGACTTAGACAGCCTAATCAATCAGGCAGATCGTGCAATGTATGAAGCAAAAAAAATAGTGGGTTGCAGTTATGCCTTTTATCAGAAGGGAGAGAAAGATGAATCAACCAATTGATTCTTATATCTTAGAACAGCCAGAGCAGATTCAGCCATTGTTGTTTCAGGTTCGGGATAAGCTACGAGATACACTTCCAGAAGCACAGGAGCGCATTTCATGGAAGATGCCAACCTATTGGTATCAGCAAAATATTATACATTTTGCAGCACATAAGAATCATATGGGCTTGTATCCAGGAGACAAAGCAATCCTGCAGTTTGCTGATCGGTTAAGAGAATATAAGACGAGCAAAGGAGCAATTCAGTTTCCTTATTCAAAGCCCGTACCACTTGAACTAATCGGAGAAATCGCATTATGGTGCTTTCATACAGGAAACCATCACTGAAAGGAACCAGGCAATGGCACCAGAAGAGAACTATTTATCTGACTATGAAACAATCCTTACACATCGGTATGATCTTGGCGCTGACTATTGGACAACCCCTGACACTCCAAAGTAAGACCAGAGATGGAAAAATAGTTGTGGAACGAGTTTCACCAAAATTGAAAGAATTATCATTTTGTAAAAAAAATGAGACTAGCGAATTGGCAACAATGAGATATCTGGAAATTCTTAAAAATATTGAGAAGGATTAATATAGAAGAAAACAGCGAGGTTTTTCATGAAGTATTTGACCAAAGCAATGAAGGTGGCGATTGGAAGCACGTTAGCAATCATAATTGCAGGGGCAATTGGACTTGAGTATGCTGTTTCGGCTGGCATTATTACCCTGCTTACCCTGCAGGATACCAAAAAAGAGACACTAAGTGTTGCAATCAGAAGAATGGTGGCTTTTGTGATTGCGGCTTTGATTGCATATTTTGTGCTTTCACTTTTTTCTTTTTCAATCTGGAGTTTCGGAATCTTTCTCTTCTTGTTTGTTGTGATCTGCCTGCAGTTTGGATTGCAGGATGCAATTGCAATGAATGCCGTGTTAGCGACACACTATCTCCTGGAACGAAGTGTTTCCCCAAATCTGATTCTAAATGAAGCAATGCTAATGTTAATAGGTGCTGGGATTGGGATTGTGTTAAATCTCTATATTCCGGGGAATGTTATGCAAATCAGAAAAGAGCAGGGTAAAATACAATCCTGTCTGAAGGCTGTGCTATACCAGATGGCGGGAGAGCTACGGGACGAAAAACAGGAATCGCCAAGGGAAGAACAGGAGATAAAAAGGGAAGAACAGGAGATAAAAAGGGAAGAACAGGAGATACCAAGGGAAGTCCAGGAATTGCAACAGGAATACATAGAGCAGAGCAGGATGGAGAAATTTGAAGAGCTCAAGAGGGCGATTGAGAGAGGCCTTCAACATGCTTATCAAAACAGGCAGAACACTTTTTTTCAGGAAACAGAATATTTTGTCCGTTTTATGAAAATGCGGGAAGAACAATATTATGTATTGTATGAAATATTTGAAAAAATTAATACACTTCAAAGCAAAACGAAGCAATCGCTTGAGGTTGCAGACTTTATAGAGCAGATTGCAGAAAGTCTGTCTGAGTCTCAAAACAGTAAAGTACTCTTAATCAATGAGGAGAATTTGATGCAGAAGTTCAAAGAGGCTCCCTTACCCGCAACAAGGGATGAATTTGAAACAAGAGCTGTACTCTATGTGATTTTAGTTAATTTCAGACTCTTTTTAAAGATGAAAAAAAGATTTGTAGATTCGCTGACAGAGGAACAGAAGGCAAAGTATTGGGAGGGGAACAATGCAGGAATTTGAAAAACTTGGTATGTTTTATCTGGGAAAGGAATATGATGTTGATCAAAAAGAAGTAAAAGAGGATTTGGTACTATTAAAATCCAAGGATTTGACAACGCATGCAGTCATTATTGGAATGACAGGAAGTGGGAAGACGGGTCTGGGAATCGGAATGATGGAAGAAGCAATGATTGACCAGATTCCAGTCATTGCAATTGATCCCAAGGGAGATCTTGGCAATCTTGCATTGACGTTTCCGGGATTGAAGAAAGAGGAATTCCAGCCCTGGATTAATTTGCAGGATGCCACAACGAAGGGAATGTCACCGGATGAGTATGCTACGAACCAGTCAGAACTCTGGAGAAATGGTCTGGCGGAATGGGGACAGGACGTGTCAAGAGTTGAGGCACTTCATCAGGCAGCGGATGTTAAAATCTATACACCGGGAGGCACAGCAGGAATTGGAGTTTCAGTTTTGAAATCTTTTCAGGCACCATCAAAAGAAATCAGAGATGACCAGGAGGTTTATAAGGATCGTATCAGTGCAACGACAATTAGCTTGCTATCGCTTATCGGAATTCAAGCTGACTCTGTAACCAGCCGAGAGTATATTCTCCTTTCCAATATTTTCGAGAACACTTGGAATCAAGGCAATTCTATTTCTTTGGAAGAGCTAATTCTCTCAATTCAAAAGCCACAAATGGAAAAAGTTGGTGTTCTGGATTTGGAAAGCTTTTATCCTTCCAAAGAGAGGATGACACTTGCGATACTGTTAAATAATTTGCTTGCTTCTCCAGGGTTTGAAGCATGGCTTGAGGGAGTACCGTTAGATATTAACCGCTTTTTTTATGATGATGCAGGGAAACCACAGGCTTCGGTATTCTCTATTGCACATCTTTCAGATAGTGAACGAATGTTTTTCGTGACGATGTTATTAAATGAGATAATCGCCTGGATGAGACAGCAGCCAGGAACGGGAAGCCTTCGTGCAATTCTATATATGGACGAATTGTTTGGCTATCTGCCACCAACAGCGAATCCTCCTTCCAAGGGACCATTATTGACGCTCTTAAAGCAGGCGAGGGCGTATGGACTGGGGCTTGTATTATCGACGCAAAATCCGGTAGACCTTGATTACAAAGCCCTTTCGAATGCAGGAACCTGGTTTATTGGGCGTCTTCAGACAGAACGGGATAAGGAAAGAGTATTGGCCGGTCTGGAAGGTGCTGCAGCAGGTGGAGCCTTTGACAAAGCAAGAACAGAACAGATCCTGGCAGGAATTGGACAACGCGTCTTTTATCTTCATAGTGTACATGAAGATAATCCTGTTATCTTTACTACGCGTTGGGTGTTATCCTATCTGGCAGGTCCTCTTACAAAGGACCAGATCAGGCTTCTTGCAAAGAAAGATAAGGGGGAGAAGGGAGTAGAAAACAAGATAGAATTGGGAGTGAATACCGGGGAACAAAGAAATCTTGAATTAGAAGGAATAGATAAATCAATCGAAGTAGAAGATATAAATGTGAAAAAAAATTCAAATGCAGTAGAAGAATCAAATTCCAGACAAGCGGATGTGCGGCAGGACATACTAGAGCAGGTACCATTCATGCCAGTTCTTTCTCCACAAATCAAGCAGGTCTATCTGCCAGTTGCACAAAAGGCGAATGAGGAAGTGGTGTATCAGCCGGCCATCATTGGAGCAGTGGATGTTTTATACCAGAGCACAAAACATAATGTTTCAATCTCCCAAAGTTATACCATCCTGACACCGCTACGTGAGGGCCCGATTTCCATTGATTGGAACGAATCCCAACTGTTGGAGATTGACATGAATGAACTGGATGCAAATCCAGTAGATTCCGCCTCGCATTCTGCCTATCCACAGGCAGCGGAGGAAGTAAAAAATTACGAAAACTGGAAAAAATTATTAGTGCAATATATTAGAACGAACATTAGCCTGAAACTTTTTTACAGTCCTGAATTAAAAACAGTGTCAGAACATGAAGAAGGGGAACGAGAGTTTAAAATCAGGCTGGCGCATCTTGCACATGAGAAACGAGATGATGAATTAGACAAAATGAAGGCAAAGTATGCATCTAGAATACAGACATTAGAGGACAGACAACTTCGGGCAGAACAAGCCGTTGAAAAACAAAACACAAAGTCTTCCCAGAAGAAAATGGAAGCATTTGTATCAGCAGGGAGTGCGATATTGGGGGCTCTATTAGGCCGGAAAAGAATCAGCTCTACTTCTGTTTCTAAGATTGGAACAGCTGTGAAGAGTACATCCCGAGCACTAAAGAGTGGAGAAGGGATCGAACAGGCAAAAGAAACGCTTGAGACAGTCAATGATCAGTTAGTCAAGATAAATGAGGAATTAGAACAGCAACTGGAAGAAATTGCAAGCCATTATGAGATGATAAAAGAGAGTCTGGAAGAAGTAGAGATAAGAGCTACAAGTCAGAACATTACGGTTCACCTTGTGGGTCTTGCATGGAATCCGCAATGATTTATTAGTTCGAATATCATTCAACTCATGTAGGGAGGTCTTTGATGCAAATTACAAGCAAAGAGCTGTATGATTCATTAATTCATGGTGCAAATCATGTGATTTTGAACAAAGAAGTATTGAATAAAATCAATGTTTTCCCAGTACAGGATGGAGATACAGGAAGCAACCTTGCTTCTATGATGCGGACGATTATTCAAAAGTCGGAACATAATAACACAGTAAAAAAGACATTGGAATCCATTGCAGATGCTGCTCTTTTCGGGGCAAGAGGGAATTCAGGTATTATATTCGCGCAATACTTCAGAGGGCTGAGTGAGACGATTGCGGATGAAGCGGATATCTCGATTGCCGACTATGCAAGAGCCAGTAAAGTCGCAGCACAATATGCATACAATGCCGTGGAGAAGCCCGTTGAAGGAACGATTATTACAATTATGAGAGAGTGGGGCTTAGCACTTACAGAAGAAGCGTTTGGAAAAAAATCGCTAGAAGATATCTTTGCAAATTCTCTTCATAAAATTCAAAATGCGCTGGAGAAAACAAAGGAACAATTACCAGTCTTAAAAAAAGCCAATGTGGTAGATTCTGGAGCAAAAGGGTTTACTTATTTTTGTGAAGGGGTTCTTTATTACATTGTGAATAAGAATCCTCTTGATATTAAGATTGGAATTGAGGAAGAGGATGATTTTGAAGAGTCTGTTCAGGGAATATTACATGACCCAATAGAAGGCGCAAGATACTGTACGGAATGTCTTTTGGAAAACATTGATGGAATCTATCTGGATGAAATCAAGAAGGAACTCTCCCAGTCGGGTAATTCCATCGTTGTTGCAGGAAGCAAAAGAAAGGCAAGGATCCATATTCACACGAATGAACCAGCCTATGTATTTGATTATTTGCGGGAAAAGGGACAGATTGTTTATCAAAAAGTAGATGATATGTATGGACAGGAGGCAATTGTAAATCATAGAAAAGCGGAGATTGCACTGATTACGGATAGCATCGCTGATCTTCCACAAGAGATGATTGATGAGTTTCAGATACAGATTGTGCATCTTGACATCCTGTGGAAGGAAATTTCATTTCTTGATAAGCTGACAATTTATCCTGCAAGACTACTAGAACTTTCCAAACAGGATAAGACACTTCCGACTTCTTCCCAACCGAGTCCAAAGCACATTGAAAATCTGCTAGACCATTTAGCTACCTATTATCAATCCATGATTGTGATGACAGTTTCAAAGGAATTAAGCGGAACTTATAATAATTTCTTGAATTCTTTGAAGGAATTCAAAAAAAACGATTGCAAGATCAGCCTGATTAATACGAAACAGAACTCGGGTGCACAAGGGCTGTTAGTAAAGAAATGTGCTGAGTATATTCGTGCCGGATGGAGTCATGAAAATATAGTGGAGCAAGTCGAGTCAGATATTGGAAAAAGCAAAATTCTGGTTCAGGTGAGAACCCTGGATAATATGATAAAGTCAGGCCGATTAAGTGTAAAAGCCGGACAACTGGCAAAAAAAATTGGAATGAAGCCAATCATCACATTAGATGAGGAAGGCAAAGGTGTACTTGATGGGATTGCTTTTTCTATTAAAGGTAGTAATCGAAAGTTAATTCATCATATTAAAAATCTGATAAAAACAAAAGGAATTGAACAGTACAACATTGTTCATGTCAATAATTTAGAAGGAGCACTAGAACTTGCAACTGTAATGACTGGAATCATAGGGTTTGAACCAGACTATATTACAGAAACCTCATCCATAATTGCGATCAGTGCCGGAGAAGGTGCCGTCGCAATTTCATATCTTAGTAAAAAATAGGAGGGCCAAAATGTATTTAGAAACATTTATTTTATTACTATTATTTTTTATTTTTGTCTTTATGATTGGGCAACTTGTGAAAGATAATTCCATTGTCGATATTGGATGGGGAGCGGGTTTTGTGCTTTCGGCATGGTATAATTTCCTGAGAAATCCAGAATCAGGACTAAAAGGAATTTTGATTCTGGCAGCGATTTCAATATGGGGCTTGAGACTGACTTATCATATTGCCAAGAGAAATCTGGGGAAGCCTGAGGATTATCGCTATATTGAAATGCGAAAACGCTGGGGGAATCGGTTTGTTTTATTAAAAGCTTTTTTTAACGTCTACTTTTTGCAGATGATGATTCAATATGTGGTGACACTTCCTGTTGTGTATGGTAATAAAACCCAGCAGGAGATGCAATGGTTTAATTGGTTTGGTGTTTTATTATGGGGAATTGGGTTTTTCTTTGAGTCGTTTGGAGATTATCAGCTGAAACAGTTTAAAAGAAACCCTGCAAATAAGGGAAAACTAATGGATCAGGGACTCTGGTCCTTAACCAGACATCCTAATTATTTTGGGGATTCAGCTATGTGGTTTGGAATCTTTCTCATTGCAATCACGAATATTGGAGGAATCTGGATTATTGTTGGCCCAGCGCTTATGACCTTCTTTCTGGTATTTGTATCGGGAGTCAGATTACTTGAGAAGAAGTATGAGGGACGCAAGGATTTTGAGGCGTACAAGCAAAAAACCAGTGCTTTTATTCCTTGGTTTCCCAAAAAAGTGAATGGAAGATAATACAAAGTGAGAAGATTATGATAAGAGAATAATAAAAGAAAAATAAAAGAAGAATAAAAGACTATAATAAACGAGAAGAATAAAAGGAGGAAGAAGAGATGGATTTTGTAAAAACATACCTGGTTGCATTTGTCGTTTTTTTTCTAATTGATATTGTATGGCTGGTCGTCGTTGCACGAAAGCTTTACCAGAAGGAACTGGGTTACATCATGAGTAGCCAGCCAAATTGGTTTGCTGCAATGTTATTTTATCTTCTGTTTATTACCGGCGTCGTTTTTTTTGTGATTAATCCTTCGTTAGCAAAGGAGAGCTGGTCTTATGCTTTACTGGTAGGAATGTTCTTTGGTCTGATTACTTATTCGACCTATGATTTGACCAACCTTGCAACCCTGAAAGACTGGCCCTTAAAAATCACGATAATTGATCTGATTTGGGGAACTTCACTTGGAGGACTGGTATCTACAATTACCTTTTTCATTCGAAGCAGATAAAAAAGATAGAAAAGATAATAAAGAGGTATCCGTGCATCAAATAGCCCAACAAATGTCAGAAAATAAGATTCTGATATTTGTTGGGCCTTTTTTTATGGTAATTGATTACCAGCAGCGATATAGATCTGATACCATTCTTCTTTGGTCAGATACAATTCTGAAGCTTTACAGATGTCGGCAAGACGGTCAGGATTCATCGTTCCAACAACAGGTTGCATCTTAGCTGGATGTCTTAATAGC